>CANHMH010000098.1 GCA_947461635.1 Flavobacteriales bacterium
AATTAACTTTAAGACTTTATTACCGCTAGATTAACCGTTGTTTATCTCACTTGCGGGGTGCAAAGATATGTACTCTTTTTGGATCTGCAACACTTTTTTAAAAGTTTTTTTTATTTTTTTTTGTTCGGAGACCCGGAGGATTCTAACGGGGATATCTATTAAAGGTTACTTTTTATTAAAAACAATTTGTAAGTGTTTGATTTATATCTATCAACAAAATGCCCGTGATTAGTAAATACTGGTTTTCATAAATTAAAACAATGAAAAAATAATTCAACAAAGTCATTTGCTTTCGTCAATAGCGCCCTTTAAGTTTGAATGTAAGCATAGAAATTGTTTTTGTTTTCAAACCACTCTATATATGTAGCTATTGAAAAATTAAATTAATTGAGTTGTCATTATATGGAAAAACAATATTTACTACATCTTTGTAAAAGATGCTATTAAACAGAAGGTCATATTTGCGGAAATTAAGTGATGAGGAGATTATTTCTCTTTATAAGGAAAAGCAATGGGCTATCTGCATTGATGAATTATATCATAGATATGCTCATATGGTCTTGGGTGTTTGTTTGAAATATGTCAAGCAAAGTGAAAATGCCGAAGACCTCACTCTTTCTTTATTTGCTTCCTTAACCGAAAAGTTATTGCAACATCAAGTTCAACATTTTAAAAGTTGGCTATATGTTTCAGCGCGAAATAGTAGTTTGATGTTTCTTCGCGCCAATAAAATGAATCTGGAACTGAAGGAGGATGACGTACTTTACGATGATAGTGACCAACGCTTGGATGAAAAACTCGAAAAAGATGAATTGATCGAAAGCTTGATTATGGTATTTGAAGAGTTAAAACAAGAACAGCGCATTTGCATCCAATTATTTTATCTGCAAAAAAAGAGCTACGAAGAAGTGGCTAAAATTACCAATTACAGTATGAAAGAGGTAAAAAGTCATTTACAGAATGGTCGAAGAAATCTGAAATTACTTCTAGAAAAAAGAAAGGAAGGTCATGAAAAATAATCGTAACGTATTCTTATCCTACTTTAATCGGATGTCATCACGTGAGAAACATGCGCTTGAACAGCAAAGCTTGAAGGATCCATTTCTTTCAGACGCACTTGATGGCTTCTCGGAAAATACTTCCGCTCTGCAATCAATGAAGAAACTAGACAAACGGTATTATCGTGGAAGAAATCGCGTGTGGAAAATTTCAAGTGTACTTATCGTTTCACTTTCTGCTATTTTAATTTATCGCGCAACGCAATATCAATCCCAAAATAAAAAGCAAGAAAGTAAAGCAACAACGCAGTCGATACAAGTTGAACGTATTCCTAAGGAGCAACTTCATTCCTTAATTGTACTTCCGAAGGAGAAAGTACTTCTGCCCGAAAAAATCCAACAGGAATTTAAGGCAAAAGATAAAGGAACTGTTTTTCAAACGAATGAAAATCCCGTTTTTCCATCAGATGAACTTGTACAACTCCCATTGCGTAGTATTGGGAAAATCGATCGCAATCCTCTGAAAAGCCGAACAACTTTTGCCATGGAAACTTACGTTGAGGATCTAAAAGTATTGGATTACCGTTATTACCGAAAAAAAGCGCGACAAGAAAAGACTGATTTACTGACAGGAACACCAGCGGCACAAGAGAACCAAGGAGCAGGAGCGAATCAGAAGGATTATTTAGACATCAGTTATATGAACTTTTTAAGCAATACCCTATCAGAATTTAATCGAGGGGAGTACAAAGTTGCATTAATTGGATTTGACCAAATCTTATCCACTTATCCAGATGATGTAAACGCACTTTTTTATTCTTCACTTTGCCTCTACAATTTGAAGCAATTCAACTTATGCGAACAACGTCTAAAGGTTATTGATTTAGCAAAATTTGATAATTTCGACGAGGAGCAACATTGGTACCTCTTACTTTGTTACAATGCGCTGGGGAAAACACGTGACTTTACAGAATTGAAAGAAGAAATCATTCGATTAAAAGGATTTTACGCAAGTAAAGCAGCGAGCATCAATCTATAATTGTTGGATATTCCCTACCTTCGATTCATGAAAAAAATACTCTTTTTCTTAATGGTTCTTTCGTTCACCAGAATGGTCTCCGCGCAAGAAGAGGCAATCTATCTTGAAGGTCGCGCACAAGGAACTACTTATCATATTCAATATTTCGATTCAAAGAATCGGAACTTACAAAAAGACATTGAGCGTTTATTGAAGCGCTTCGATGCTTCCGTTTCAACGTATCAATCCACTTCCTTGATTTCCAAAATCAATCACAATCAGAAACATGGAAAAACTGATGACTATTTCGAGGCGTGTTTTGTAAAGGCAAAGGAAATCTGGAAGTTAACCGATGGTGCATTTGATCCGACAGTTTATCCATTGGTGAATGCTTGGGGATTCGGTCCAGAAAAAAAAGACAAACTGGAGCAAGCAAAAATCGACAGCTTGTTAACATTTGTCGGCTTTGAGAAAATTACTTTAACACGCGGTAAGATAAGTAAGAGTGATCCACGGGTATCACTTGATTTCAATGCTTTTGCACAAGGATATTCCGTTGATCTCGTTTCTGATTTACTCCTTTCTAAAGGAATCACATCGTTCGTCGTTGAAATTGGAGGTGAAGTGTATGCGCATGGAAAGAGGGACGGACTTCCATGGTACATTGGATTGGAGCAACCAATTGAAAATAAATCCAATGTTAATCCACTGAACGTCATCTTTCAAATTGAAAATATAGGTGTAGCAACTTCTGGGAATTACCGCAAATTCACCGTCGAAAATGGCGTGAAGATTGCTCATCACATTGATCCGAAAACAGGAAAACCAACGAGTAATCAATTGCTCAGCGCATCCATTTTTACGGATAAATGCATTTCATCGGATGCATTAGCCACGGCGATTTTAGTCATGGGCTTGGACAAAGCAAAACTGTTTTTAGCCGAGCATCCTGAAATTCAAGCGTATCTTATTTATAGCGATGATAGTGGGAAATATCAAGTATATATTACTCCCAAACTAATTGATTGGATTGCTGATGAGCAATAAAAAAGGGGAGCAATGCTCCCCTTTCACAATCATTTGATTTAAGATCTTATTTATTGATCACAACTTTGTGTTTTGATAATCCTTTACCGTTGTCTACGCAAATAAAGTAAACACCATTTGTTAAGTTTGATAAATCAACTGTTTTGGAAACTTCGTTCATTTTCACATCCTCCACAAATACTTCTTCACCAGCTAAGTCTAGAGCAGAAACTCTAATTGCATAATTAAAATCAACTGTAAAGACTCCATTTGCACTTGGATTTGGATGAATTGAAACAACCATATCTGACGTTTTTTCTTCCACACCTGCTCCACTTGGATTCCATGCTAACGCAATTCCTGTGAAATTTGCATCATCTGCTGGCGTTTGCACATCTGCCGCAGCTCCTTTTATAAAAGTGTAAGATTTAGTTACTGTTGCTGATGAACCATGATTCCACGTACTTTGAATGGTTACTTTGTATGTTCCATCAGCTACTAAATTTCCAGAGGCATCTGTTCCATCCCACGTTAATGTTCGAGTGGAAAAATTTGTTAATGTTGCTCCGGTTGTTGCTCCAACCTTGTTACAGTTTGTTGCCATACAATTAGAAGACGAACCTCCGGAATTTACCGCCCATGTTGGAAGGTGATCAGCTGTTCCTCCTCCTGCATAGCGTAAACGCGTTTTTATAAATGTTCCAGTACTCGATTGGATCCATACAGCAAGAACATTTTTACTTCCTGTATAAGATGTGTGAGCAGTCTGTGTAAAGGAAAAAGAAAGTGTGCCTTGAGTTTGCGCACTTAATAAGATGCATGTGAACAAGGAAATTGAAAGAAAGAGTGATTTCATAATTATTCGTAATTTAAAAAACAAAGGTATTTAATATAGTCTAAGATAAAAAGTTGTTTTAACAGTGTTCATTAATTTTAATTCATTCTAAATAAGCTTCTTATTGTAAATTTTTCAATTGAACTTGTGCTTCAGCATGATTGGGATTTACCTGTAAACATTGTTTCAATTGTCTTCTAACAAGAAACATCTTTTTTTGGAGTTTCAAGTACATTTGTGCTGCAAAAAAATGTGCGTCCGCATTCCCGAAATCAAGGTGGTTAACCTTGTGAAAATCTTTTAGTGCAAGGGAATAGTTATTCGTTTTTTGATACAACATTCCACGTAAAAAGTAATTATCTGCGCTTTTCGAATCAATTTCTATTTCCCTTGTCAAATCAGCAATAGCTCCCAATGTGTCTCCGAGGTTTTCACGCATGATTGCTCGATCAAAATAGGCTTCAGAATCTTTCGGGTTTAAGGTGATGATTTCCGACAATACAGTTTCGGCTTCTTTGAATTGATTTCGGTAGCCAAATTCAGTTGCTTTTGCATATAATAAGGCCCGTTCGCTTTGACCATATGTCAATGCTGAAAAAATAATGAAAAAGGGTGCTATAAAACGCATGAACAATTACCTAGTTATCTAATTTTCCTTGGTAAATCCAGCATTCAATTAATTGAATCGTTGAATCAGGAAGTGCTGGTCCACCTTGAGGCATGAGTTGGTATCCAGAATTACGCATCGAACCTAAAACCGCATTTGCATGTGCTGATATAGTGGCGTGATCCGATAGATTGTATCCTCCAGAAGCGTTTCCTGCGTCGTGACAACTTGTACATTGCTGCTGAATAAGTGGCAAAACATCATTTGCAAAAGAAACTGTTCCATTACATGTTGGCGCTTGTGCGAAAGGTGTTTTTTCCTTCGTGCATGAACTTGCAAGAAAAAGAGAACAAAGGGTAATAAAAAGAATTCGATTCATTTTTGAGAATGTAATTGGTGAAAAGTGAAAAACATAAGTATGGGCAAAAAATGTAAGGGGATGACGAATCCAGGATAGAATTCAGAAGCATCGACATACACCCTTTGCATCATTGGGTATAATATGCTGACAAATGTTAGCGAAGAAAACGTCAATCCGAACCAAAACGTTGGGTTTTTCTTGAACACCTTTAAAAATATAAGATGAACATACCACAAAATCAAGGTAAAAGAAATCAAACCAAAAGCAATCTTCCAAATTGGTAACACTGTCGAGAAATCAAAGAGCAATTGATAATAAGTAAACGCGTAAAGCATTCCTATAAAACTCGCACAAAAAGCACTCGTTAAAGCAAGCTTTACATTCATTTCTTATTTTTTCACTGGTACATTAAAGGTAACCTTCATTAAATCTGGTACAACATCGCTTTTGTGTCCTACTTTAAATTCAATACGGTTCACATTAAATGTTCCTTTAAAAGATACTTGATCTCCATTTTTGGTGTAGGAAGCAGGAATGGTGTATTGTTTCGTAATTCCTTTGATGGTTAAATCACCCATAACACTTAAATCAGTTCCTTTTTTAACCACTTTCGTCGATTTGAATTTTGCGAAAGGGTATTTAACTGCATCAAACCATTCTGCCGTTTGAGATTTTTTATTCATCATGCCATTTCCTGTGGAGATCGATTTGACATCGATTTTCAAATTGAATTGTGTTGCATCAATATTTGCTTCATCAAATTCAACAGATCCATCCATTGTTTTAAACGAACCTGAAGGATCTTTGCTTTTGAAATCAATCGCATAACCTGATGTTACTTCGTAATGCGTACTTGGCATCCAAGCGATGGAAGTAGAAAGCACTGTTAGAACGATTAGTCCGATAGTGGAAATTGCTTTTTTGCTCATATTCGTTGATGTTAATCGTTAGAAAACTTTCGACTCACGCTAAATCCAAATCGGAATTGACCTTTACTCCAACTTTGGAAGGTGTAGGGAATGAATTGTGTTTCTCCGAGTCCGGCAGCGTTGGTAAAGTTGATGGTGAAGTTATGTCCGAAGGTGAACCACTCGAGAGCGATTCCTAGTGAATTTTTATATCCAGTTTGACGATAAGCACTGTTAGAGAAAACCTGGTAATATTCTCCAACCAACGCGAATCGACTTGTCAATTTAACGCGAAAAGCTCCGCCAAGAGCGAATAGATCATTGATGTCATCTGCCGCAACATAATTTCGGTGCACATATGTCGGCATTAGTGCGATAGATGCTTTATCGCCAAAGTGACGCGCCATATTTAATTGCGTAAAATAAGAAAAACGGTGTGCCACTTTCGGGAAACTGTTGACTTGTGAAATATCAGATGATGCGGTCATATAAGTAAACGTTGATCCTCCAATAACTGCCATTGAAAGGGGGATTTCATTTTTCTTTTGTGTCAAAAAGCGGTACTTCACAAATCCATCTAATAAAGATCTATAAGGTGCTCCGGTTCCTTTGCAACGCCCAAAACCTATCATGAGGTTGTCTGTTACGCCGTATTCTAATGCAATGCGCATATCTGAGAGCATGTCAAAACCAAACATGTTTTGTACCCCGCCATTTGTTCCAGCAATATCACCGAAACGGTGTTCAATTCGAAAATCTGTGATTCCTTTGGCAATCGTCTCAACGGAATGACCGGAAATAATCCGTGTGGAAGCGAAAGTGATTGGTTCATCTTCCGTATATTCTTCTTCAACAATCGTGTCTTGAGCAAAACTCATTTGACTATATGCGACCATTAGAAGAAACAGTAAAAGTGTATTTTTCATACACTAAATGTTTCAAATAAAGGATGAATAAATTTAGGTATTTAACAATTTTAACAAGTTCACCTTATCGATTTTTACGTTTTTCAGAAAGCCATTTTGGTGTTTTTTCTTCCTTGGATGCCGTTTCACCTAAAAGTTTTTCGATCAAGTCTGGGCGTTTCGCTTGTGTCAATCGCTGCTTAATCCAATCTTTGTTTTCGCGTTTGTACCAGAAGAAGAATCTGTTTTGATTTAATTTTTCTTCGCGCGTTTTCACCGTTTTAATCGGTTTCAAGGTATATGGATGCAATCCGGTGTAATAAATGACTTCCGCAACGGTCATCGGAGTCGGAGTAAAATCCTGTACTTGCTCCAATTGGAAGCCCATGTCCTTTGTTTCTGCGGCAAGATTGGCCATGTCCTCTTCCTCACATCCTGGATGCGAAGAAATAAAATACGGAATCAACTGCTGCTTCAATCCATGTTTTTCGGAGAGTTTGTCGTATTTCTCTTTGAATTTATGGAAGTATTTAAAGGATGGTTTTCGCATGACACGCAGCGTTGCATCAGAGGTGTGCTCCGGTGCAACTTTTAATCGTCCACTCACGTGACGTGTAATTACTTGTTCAATGTATCTATCGTGGTTGCCGTCTTCGTTGTTTTTATTGAAGTCATCCACAAGTAAATCGTAGCGGATTCCAGATCCAACAAACGCCTTTTTCACTTTCGGATGGTTGTCGATTTTCTGATACAACTTTGTCATCTGTTCGTGAGACGTGTCTAAGTTATTGCAAATAACGGGGTGGATACAACTAGGTGAAACACATTTCGCGCAAATCGCTTCATCCTTCCCTTTCATTTTATACATGTTGGCAGATGGACCACCGATGTCAGAAATATATCCTCTAAAATCCGGGTGATTGACCAATTGTTCTAATTCTCCCAAGATGGATTTTTCACTTCTCGAAGCGATGAATTTCCCTTGGTGTGCAGATATGGTACAAAAGCTACATCCACCAAAACATCCGCGGTGCATGTTGATGGAGAATTTAATCATATCAAAAGCAGGAATTGCTCCACGCTTCTTGTATTTTGGATGTGGTAAACGCGTATAAGGTAAATCGAAACTTTGGTCGATTTCGTTTTCCGTCATTGTTTTGAACGGTGGATTGATCACCAATGTTTGGTCTCCTACATGTTGAATAATGCGGTTTGCCTCCCATTTATTCGATTCAACTTCCACAATTTTAAAATTTGTAGCGTATTGAATCTTATCTACTAAGCAGGTTTCATGACTGGCCAATTCAACAGTCTCCCAATTTTTATTTCTCGGCAATTCTTCCGACTTCGGATTCAAAAACGCTACTTGGTTAATGGTTTTCGCTTGGTGAAATGGAACACCTCGTTTCATGAGTTTCAGAAGAGTTCTCAATGGCTGATCTCCCATTCCGTATACCAATAAATCAGCGCCTGAGTCCACTAGAATTGATGGCATCAATTGATCTTTCCAATAATCGTAATGGGTGACACGTCGCAAAGAAGCTTCGATTCCACCAAGTACAACTGGCACATCTGGATAAATCGATTTTAAGATTTGGCTGTAAACGGTAGATGCATAATCTGGACGAAATCCTGCTTGTCCACCTGGCGTATACGCATCCGTTGAACGCAAGCGTTTATTTGCTGTATAGTGATTGACCATGGAATCCATGCAGCCAGCAGTGACACCAAAAAACAATCGTGGTTTTCCTAACTTTTTAAAATCGCGCAAGTCGTCCTTCCAGTTTGGTTGAGCAACGATTCCGATACGAAGTCCTTCATCCTCAATGATACGAGAAATAACGGCTGTTCCAAAACTTGGATGGTCGACGTAAGCGTCTCCCGATATTAAAATCACATCGAATTCTTCCCATCCGCGTTTCTCCGCTTCTTTGTGGGACATTGGAATCCAATCAGAAATTGGTCTTTCTATACTCATGGTTCAAAATTAC
>CANHMH010000099.1 GCA_947461635.1 Flavobacteriales bacterium
ATTAAATGATTCCGTAGCTCAGCTGGTAGAGCAATACACTTTTAATGTATGGGCCCTGGGTTCGAATCCCAGCGGGATCACAAACAAAAGTCCACTTCGAAAGAAGTGGGCTTTTTTTGTTTTTAAACGCGTTTGAAATTCATATCGATGTTGTTTGGATGACCCCATTACTTTGCAGGCCAGGGCATGCCCTAGCCTACAACACATGCAATCATGGAAGATTGTTGAATATTTTAAAAAGGATTTGTAAATGAGGGAAAATGCAAAACAATTAGATGCTTCTAGTCTATCGGAATTTAACAGTAATCGCTTCTAGTTTAATTTGTAGTACCCTTTTTAGTACCCTCACGATTCAACAAAACGAAATTATATGAAAACGGGAAATCCCGCTTTTTGAAAAGGTTTTTTCGGACACTAATTACATCCTTTCAAATTAGGATTATATTTGCAAGTATCCAAGTTAGTCTTCGTTTTGAATAGCTATATCCGTATCTTTTTTTTCATCATACCCACACTTCTTCATGTCGTGCAGGCACAATCGACCTTCGATTCGATTGCGAAACCTAAAAAATTCATGGGTTTTGTTCCTTTGTCAGATACCATTTCAGAAGATAAAAACGGTTTTTTTCACTTCCCTTATTGTACTTTACACCAGATACTCGCTGGGCAGCCTGAGCAGCAGGCGTTTATTATTTTAAAGTCAAGCAATCTGAGGCACATGTTACACAGCCAAGGGTTTCTTACATTCAGTTTTTAGCCGATTACACTCAAAATAAACAGCTAGACACCTGGGCTTCTTGGCATGTGTTTACGCAAGATGAAAATTATTTACTGAAAGGTGATGTACGTTACCGCGATTTCCCCGATCGCTTCTACGGAATTGGCAACGCTACTGAGTTATCACAAAAAGAGCAATATAGTTACCAGCTCTTTGTTTTGAAGTCACTTCAGCTCAAGAAGGTAAAACCCGGTTTCTTTTTAGGTTTTGATTATGAGTTGCGTTATGAATATAATTTCAAGCATGCCAACAATGGTGTTTTAGGAAATGGCACTATTACCGGTTACAAGGGTGGATTAGGTTCTGCACTTGGCTTTTTAAACTCCTCAACGCTCCAGAAAACACATCCGATCGATTTGGCTCAGTCCTACTTTCAAGCGCTAATCATATTAGTTTAGATGCAAATGGGTAGAATAGATTTAAAATTTTCGGATGGCACGCACTCCGTTTTGTTCAACCTTATCTCTTGATCTGGTATCATTCGATCCAAAATCAGCTACATATGCAGCATGTGATCTATAAATTGTATTGTCAAGCGGGTATTCAGTACTGAGCCAATAAAAATACCCTCGCTTACTGTAATCATCCGAATCAATTTGTGTTGTTAGCATACGACCTCCAGGGGTGTTTGCCAAGGAATATTGAATTTTTGTAAATTGATTAAATAGTTTTTGAACTTCATTAATCGAAGGCAAATACCAATCATTCTGTCCTCCATTTGTGGAATTCAAACATAAGGATACAGCACTTATTTGATGTCCTCGCTGATTAACAATCGCATTACAATTCCCTAAGCCATTATCATAACTTTGAGCACTTGCGCCGACTTCAGTCTCTAAGACATTACTCCAAGTAATCCTCTCTTTTAAATCAACTAAATCAACAATTAAACCATGTTCTGCCCCATTTGCATCCACCCAAAGATCAAAAATAATTCCTCCTTCAAAGAAATCACCAATTTCATGGGATTTATAACTATTTTGAACGCATCTAACGGAAAACCCTTTGCTTTTTGAATTGTTATCACCTAAACTACAGGTATAACTATCTAATTGAAGCGCTGTAGCACTAGAGTTGAATGCCAAACAACAGGTAGATGTCCAGTAATAAGCAATTTCACCTATTCCCCAAAATCTATTTTCCACATCAATAATACCGGCAGGCAAGCCATTAAATCCAGATTGATTATTTCCATTATCCTTCCAACCAACTTTTGATTTAAGTGCATTTTTCATAAAATTAGAGCCTTCCATATTTTGACCGTAACTGCCAAACATAGTGTAGTATTCATCTTTACTTGGTATATGCCACCCTAATGGAGCTAGACCTCTTGGGTCATTTACTGCGTACCAATTATATAGTTTTCCATATTTAGCATTTGCAGGGTTGAACTCATAATAACACCAGCCTGGAGTATTGCTATTTGAAGCTTTTTGCCATTCGACTGACGTTTTTATTTGAGGTATCAATTCACCATTTCTAAATTTTACAACAGTTAAGTTTTCTGCCATCCAAACCTGGTTACCTATGGTTACCTGTTTACATATAAAAGGAATTTGAAAAACGTTATTAACAAAAGTTCCCTGTTCTATTTTACCATTTTTATATGTTAACTTCCCTTCACCATTTTTACTGTCATTTACAAAATGACCCACATAGGTACTTCCATCACAATCTATATATGTCCCAAAACCTTGTTTATTAAAATCACTACTTAAATCACCCTTGTAACTAGTCTCGCAATGTTCATCTCCTGCCGTAAAATAATCATTCATTTGCCCATTTGGGCACAATCCATTGATCCAATCCCCTTCAATTGAGAACCAAGTCCTCATATCATTAAATTCCAAATTTCCTTTTCCATGGAATACCCCATTTTTAAATTGCCCTGTATATGTGGCATCTAAAAAAATATCATCCTCAAGATCAGCATAAGGTGCAGGAATTTTGAAAAATCTTTTTCCCTCACCATTTAATTGACCATTCTCCCATGTTCCTTCTGAAAAATAAAACTCATCCGAACCTTCGATAGCGGCTTCCCTTCTTTTACCAATGCCATTAAATCCAAATTCATTCCAGGTCCCTGATAAGGTGTCTCCATTTGAGTAAATTTTGACTCCTTTACCGCTAGGTTGATAATTAGAAACCTCTCCTTGATAAGACCATTCTGCATTCTTAATTTGAGCGGTTCCGGTACATTTATCATCCGCAAAAACACCTGTAAACACATTTCCTTTCGTATCAATATATTTCCCTTGACCGTTTTTCATGTCGTTAATCCAATTGCCTTCATAAGAGGTACCATCCTCATAAATCATTTTACCAAGACAATTTTTTTTATCTGATTTGATTTCTCCTGTATAGGAACTTTTCACGCTGTATGGGATTTTAGCTTGACCTGAGAATTTTCCATTCTCCCAAGTTCCATTTTTATGACCTAGCACATTGGTATTTTCTAATAGGAAGAATAATTTACCCTTCAACATCTTTCCCTCAACTAAAGTGCCTTTAAAACTGTTTCCATTGGTAAACCTCACATCAACTTCGCCACTTACGTTGAAACCATTCCACGTTAAGGGTCCTTTTTTTGTCAATGAAATTTCTTCTGGATCCGAATTAGTACTTTTATCCCTAATTGCCATTCCTCTTTCATACTCCTCTTTCATTTGTTTTTTATCCTCGGGAATGATGCTCTCAAAGTAAGTTAATTCACCAACACCGGTAATGGAATCGTTATACCATTCTCCGGTAAATCTTACGGCATTTAATCCACCTACCTCTGAAATAATCAATTCTCTTCCTTGATAAAAGCTCAATTCCCCTGAGCCATTGCGTTTATCATTAAGCCAATTTCCAGTATAATAATCACCATTCCATAAGGAAATCCCGTAACCGTTTTTTTTACCTTTAACCCATTGACCATCATATTCCCCTGCATACATTTTACTGTTATCTTGATAAAACACTCCGTAAATCATGCGTCCATTACCTTCAATAACATCGTTCGTCCAATTCCCTTTATATTCATCCCCGTTAGAAAAAATCATTTTCCCAGTACCGTTTCTTTTACCATTTACAAATTGACCATCATAGGATTCTTTGTTGTAAATAAATTTTCCAGTGCCATGCATTAATCCCTTATTGAAAGAACCAGAATATTCAAAAACTTCACCCGTAATTACTCCAAGACCATTTGGTACTTGAAACTTACCTTCCGACGTTGTTATTTTCACCATTTCTCCGGTATATGTCCCTTTTAATTTTAAACCACCATTTATTGAGACAAACAATTCAACTAATTCTTCTTTTGAAATTTTATGTTTATTGTCTTCCATTTCATCGATAAAGGAAGTATCAGATAGTAAAACGAAAGAACCATTCTTCAATTGATGATACACCTGAAAACCAAAAGGAGTGTTTTTCACCTCTTCAAACTGGGCATTTGAGTATGATGACACGAAACAAGAAACGACAACAGTAAAAAAGAAAAATACGGATGTTGATCGTTGTGATAAATAAATTTTCATACGAAATAGATTAAGTAAATCTTCGATAAATAGTTGTAATTATTTCTTGAAATTAACCTTTTTTTTCCGCGGTTTGTTAAATTAACTGCATCATTGTTTTCAACGGTCTATCGTTTTGAAAAAAAAAGAAACAGCTGTACAAAGTAGCCTGAAGGATTTTAATAGTCGTTAAGAACAACACCGTGCTATCAAAAAATACCTATTTCGAAGATTTTATTGGTGCATCCTGTGTAAGTTTGTACAACAAGCCCGAATTCATCGAAGTAACGACACGGAGATTCCAAACTTAAATTAACTTCGATTGAATTTTAAATGCATAAAGGTTTAAGGTAAATGACAAAAAGTTCATGTTGGTTCATGTTCAATAAATTCAAGTTAAGCCTTTATTTTGTCAGTAATTTTAGTTGTAATTTCAATGTATGCCAAAACCCAATTTTATTTTAACTGATTATCAGAAAAATGAGCTTTACAAGAAGATCTGCATCAAAATTGGATTTGCCATTCGCACAAAATCTGACTGTAGAAAAGTTAGTGAACTAATCGTACAAGCAGGATTACCGGTAGTCTCAGAAAGCACTATTTATAGACTTTTTCTTTTAAAGCACTACGCTAACCAACCTTACTTACATACCTTAAATATTTTCGCGCAATTTTGTGGATTCAACGATTGGTCTGATTTTGAAACCTTACAAAACGAAACGGAAGATTTTATCTTTGGATTTGGGAAATTTCACAATAAATCAAATAATTTCAAAAGTCTTATCGCTGTATGCGTTCATTCGGATGAATTAAAACCTTTGGAATATTACACGGAACAATTTGAAGACACCTCCCTAACTCACTTAAAAGAGAAGTTTGCGGAAGAAATTTTTCAGGCGGTATTGACAAATAAAAACAACGAACTTTTTTTTAAACGTTTTTACCATTTTTCGGTTATTCGCGAGTATTTCTTTGAGATTTTGGCTGACCCAACTTTTTCCATACCTGGATACGAAGAAGGAATTAAGTATTATTTACAAGACTTAAAATACGAAACATCCATAAAAGATTTACAAGACCTCGTTTTTGGGAAATGCCTCTTATTTCGACATTATTTTGTCTCTAAACAAATAGAAAAAGCAAACGAACTTGGATGTTTTCTTTTTTCAGAACTTAACTTAACATTCCAGCAATTAGAAGCCATTCATGTGTTTCCAATGGCGCGGTATTTAGCCTGCAAATTAATGTACCTCGAACTTCAACAAAAAAGCCAGCAGGCATACGATTTTTTTGATTTGATTTGCACAGAATTAAGGAACAAAATCACTATTTTAACAATCGAGGAACAAAGAATCTTATTTTATTCCATAGGTGAGGCATTGGTTTTAAGTGCGGTTTTCTCAGTGTTTCAGCAACAACAATTAAAGGATCTTTTTTCACATTTATTTCAATCTTTACCCAGTCGCGTACAAGACCAAAACTTAGCGAAAATAGTCCCCTATTTCAATAAAAACAGTTCAATTTTTCAATTTAATCAAGGTTAAAATTAGTTGAACTAACTTAAACCATAACTAAGAATTGAGATACTGTATATTTGAAAATAAAAAAAAAGTTATGGCTGAAATTACTGTAAACGGACGTATAAAGATTATTACTTTCCAAAAATCTTTTGTAAAAGTATTTCCTTATTTAGTTCCAACATTGAGAACTGATGATGGCAAGGGAATTGATCATGATTTGACAATTGCTAGCGCTCGCACGAAAGCAAATGGAGAATATAAACCCTCAGGTGAATCCGATTTATCCATCAATGGACATTTAACAATTAAAGGATTTGAAAATCGTTTTGAACAAGCTTTTGGCATTAAATGTGAAATTTGTTACCAAAAAAGCGGAAGGTTACAAAAAACAAACGCGAAGTTTGATGACATGACCTTAGCTACAGCAAATAAAACATTGAATGAAGAAGGAGCTGAGGTATTTGATCTTTAATTTTCTGAATGAATTGTAGAAAAATGGGAGAGCAATCTCCCTTTTTTATTTATCCAATTTTTTATAAGTACAGTTGAAAGGTAAACATTCGTGGGAGCGTCCATTGATTTATCTCAAAAACTGACGATCTTTTGACTCAAATGAACCAAAGAAAAAAAAACATATTATCGGTTTTTCAAGGCAAAAACAGTGACAAAGACCAGGATTTAAACCGTGATTTAGATTCTTATTCCGTTAAATTGATTAAAACAGTCGGCGTAATTGGCATCGTTATCGGTTTTGCTATAGTTATTGCATTCTGGTATTGGGTTTTTAAAATGTTGTATAAAATCAATTGATTTGCTGTTTGTTTTTTTTGTAGGGTAAGGGCATGCCCTTACCCTACAAAAAAAAATCATCCCCTTACATCTTCACCACGATAAACTCCGTGCGACGGTTTTGCTGATGTTCTTTTTATGTTACAAATTAGTGTTTTAATCCATCACCTTCCAAACCGTAAATTGATAAGGGAGTAAGGTTAATTCTTTTTCGAATTTGTCTTTTTTTGCTAATAAACTCTTTGCCCGATGAATGTTATCGACCATACGAACTACTTGTTTTTCATCAGATAAATTAAAAACCACAAGTACTTTTTGATCCTGATTCACTCGATAAAAACTGAAAACCTTGGGATTGTTGTTTCGCGCATTTTGATAGGTTCCCGTTGCAAGTGCGGACTGACTTTGCTTCAATTCAATGGTCTTTTTGTAAAACTGAAACAAAGAATTCGGATCATTCTGTTGTTCCTCTAAAGAAATCCCATCATTCGCTTTTTGATTAGCATTTGTCCACCACGCACCGGAGTTTTTGTACCAATGGGACATTCCTTTTCCTTCTCCACCTTGATACCAATCAAATGCTTCCCGACGTCCAATGTCGTTTCCGTCGGTGTTTCCGAAGGAATATACTTTTCCTTTCATTCCGATTTCTTGTCCGTAGTAAATGGATGGAATCCCGCCAAGAAGCAACATCATTCCTGCAGCGGATTTTTGTCGTTGGATATTGGTTTCTGTTGAAGCAAAACGATCAATGTCATGATTTTCAATGAAGATGATTTGTTCTTTTCCTTTCGGCGTTTTGTTCAAAATAATCTCCGCATTCTTCATGATTTCTTCCTTATTAAAGGACAAGATTGCTTTCTGTAATCCAAAACCAAACATGCGGTCAACGGTTGCCTTTTCAAAGTATTCAAATCCGTAATCTGCCCAATCCGCTTGCTCGGCAACGATTTTCACTTCGGGATTTAACCTCTTCAAGGAAGCAATTAAGGGTTTCCAAAATTCAGCGAAGAGATTGGTCAATGTTGGTTTTCCATCTAAGTGATCCATGGCGTGATCCAATCTAAATCCATCAATGCCATCTTCGAAGTTCCCATCCTTGTTTGGATCCATGAAATACGAAAACAATTCAATGTTGTAATCCAAGACTTTTTGACTTTTCAAATTCACGGTCGTAGCGTATATTACTTTTCCATCAAAGCCATTCAATAAGCGCAAATCAAAAACCATTGAAGCAGGAATTTGATGTTCGACATCATCGAAAAGGATGTAATCACTGTATTTTGAATCGAGGTTTCCCACCGCATCTTTCCACCAGAGATGTTCGGATGTGACGTATTGTGTTTCCATGTCCATGTAGAGTTTCATTCCTCGTTTGTGGACTTCTTTCACCAACGCGATGTAATCTTCCATCGTACCGAATTCCGCATCAATCTTCTCGAAATCGTTCGCGAAATAGTTGTGGTAACAGTCGGATTCATACAAAGGAAAAAGTAAAATGGACGTAATTCCCAAATCTTGTAAATACGGCAACTTCTGACGAAGTCCAACTAAATCACCCTGTAAATCGCCATTACTGTCATAAAAACTTCGTTGGCAAACATGGTACATGATTTCACCTTTTTCGGCTTGATGTTGCGTCCATGAAACCTTACATGAAAGTATGAATAGCGTGAGGATTAGCGTCTTTTTCATTGTTGAATTTTAGTTATTTCTTTAATCTTTATTCGTCATGTAAAATCTCAAGGTTCCGCCCTGCATCAACTCTGGATAGCGGATGAAATTTCTCTTCAATTTTTCTTTGTTTAAGCTTGGGGATTCTTGGAAGATGTTTTCGTTCGAAAAGTGCTTCGCTTTGATCGTAAGTTGTTGCTCGTTGGATACCTTGATGGTCGCTTTTTTCACTTGTGGACTTCCAAAAACAAAGGTTCCATCCG
>CANHMH010000100.1 GCA_947461635.1 Flavobacteriales bacterium
GTAGTAAACGACAAAAACGAAGGTCGCCACTAGAATCAACCATGGAATACAAAGCAAGGTGGTCCAGCCAATCCAAATCAAGATATTCGCCAAATATAACGGATGGCGAACGATGGAGTACATTCCTTTTGTATTCAGTACTTCCGCAACCTGATGACTGCGATTGCGTCCTGAAGTATGCATACTGCGGTGTCCAACGGTCAAAGCCCGAATCAAATGTCCCAACACGACTAAAAAAAAGGCTATTTCTTCGACCAAACCGTATGACAATCGTTCTGTGGTATCATTTAACTGGATAAAAAACGCCCCAACAGCAAAAATCACGGGCACAAATCCACGGTACTTAAAAAGTTGATTTCCTAGATGTTCGATTGAATTATTGAGCGACATTTCCAATTTAATTAGTATATTGCAGAGGCTTAACAAAATTAGAATTATTTACGAAAGTCCCATGAAAGAAAAATACGAATTAGAATTTCTGCTTAAAACATCACCGCGTATATTGGAGAAATTAATCAATACACCTGATGGATTATCAGAATGGTTCGCGGATGATGTGAATATTAAAGAGGATATTTATTCATTTGAATGGGACGGAAATGAGGAGGAAGCTCGCTTGCTTCAAAACAAACCAAATACAAAAATTCGTTGGAAATGGCTTTCGGATGAAGAAGATGGACTTGATGTTTACTTTGAAATCGCTTACATCGTTGACCCAATGACATCCTCTGTATCCTTACAAATAACAGATTTTGCCTATCCTTCCGACAAAGAAAGTGCAATCATGCTTTGGAATCAACAAGTGAATGATTTAAAAAGAGTTCTTGGTTCGTAGCACATACAATTCTTCTGCGTTTTCTACGTTTATTAGCTACCTTTGTCGAAATTTTCAACCTTGAAAAGACTGTACCTATTTAGCATCAGATCATTTGCCGGTCCCTTTATTGTGACACTGGTAATTTCGATGTTCATTCTCATTCTACAGTTTTTCTGGGTATACATGGATGATTTGATGGGGAAAGGCCTGAGCATTTGGGTGATTTTCGAGTTGCTTTTTTATGTTTCTGCTAACTTGATTCCACTCGCATTACCACTTGCTATCTTACTTTCTTCACTGATGACCTTCGGGAGTTTTGCGGAAAACAACGAATTAACGGCTTTAAAATCCAGTGGACTTTCCCTTTATCGGATTATGCGTCCATTAATGTTCATAGTTGTGCTGATTTCAATTAGTACCTTTTACTTTGCCAATTATGTCATTCCTGTGTTTAATTTGAAATTTCACACTTTGATTTATGACATTCAAAACACAAAAATATCCTCGATTTTAACCCCTGGTGTTTACACCAAAGACTTCGAAGGATTTTCCATTAAAGTCGATGCCTACAATGACTCTGTTTACAAAGGAATTACCATACATGATTACAGTCATCCAAGTGAATTGAAAACCGTAAAAGCAAATGAAGCACGTATTTACAAATCTGCTAACGGTCAATTCATGTTTTTTGATTTAAAAAATGGAAAAATATTGGAGGAATTGGACATTCAAAATCCATTGTTCCTTCCAGATGGCAGCATTCAAAATCCTTCAGGCAGACCTTCAAGGGTTTCTTATTTTGAACATGGCACCTACAAGTTAGACATCGCTGGATTTAATTTAAATCGCACAGATGAGGATTTGTTTACTGATAAATATGAAATGTTGAATGTCTTTCAAATCAGTAAAGCGATGGATTCTTTAGATAAAAAGGAACAACAAATCACTGAAACTTTTGCTAAAAACAGCGGGAAGGAATTCGTTAGTTTTAATGATAAAATTGTCTACAATGATCCGAATTCCGGATTAGCACAAGCGGAAAAAATAAAAGCAGTTCAATTTAAGCAATTAACGGAGGTAGATAAACTTCAAGCGAGAAATATTGTCATCTCAAGATTGAGACGCACAAATGAAACGGTTGACAATCAGCATCAATTCATCGAAGTTATGGAGAAAGAAGCCGATTTATACTGGATTGAGTTTCATAAAAAACTTGCCCTAACGTATGCTGTAGTTGTATTGTTTTTTGTTGGAGGTCCACTTGGAGCGATCATTCGCAAAGGCGGATTCGGTGCACCTGTTGTCATTGCGGCATTAACATTCATGGTTTATTTTATGTTGAATAGTGTTGGTCAAAATCTTGCTGAAACAAATACCGTTTCTCCATTTATTGGAATGTGGTTAGCTGGATTTTTCTTTACGCCGGTAGCATGGATTATTACGCGAGCAGCAGCAAATGACGCACAGATATTCTCATCTGACATGTGGAAAAAGCTCTTCACCAAACGAATGAACAGAAATGAAAGTCCTCGTTCTTAGCCACAAGCCTCCCTACCCGATTGTCGATGGTGGTTGTTTGGCCATGAGTCGTTTCTTAATGGATTTAAGTGATACACCAACTATTGATCAAATAGATTACCTAACGCTGAGTACGCATAAACATCCATTTGACGCGAATGCTTTTCAAGGATTGAATTTACCAAAAGTTACATTTCAAGGAATCGAAGTTGACACCAAACTGAAAGTGCTTCCAGCATTATGGTGTTTATTGACAAAGCGTTCCTATCATACCAAGCGTTTTTTGGATGCAAAAGTCTCAACGCTTTTGAAAGAAAAACTCAGCAACTCAAACTACAACGCGGTCATTTTTGAAAGTTTGTACGCGGCCATTTACACACAGGAAATTCGAACGTTTTTCAAAGGAAAAATATCTTACCGTTCACATAATTTGGAATACCGAATTTGGGAAGATTTAGCGAGAAACGAGCAGAAAACTTTAAAATCTTGGTACATTGGGCAATTAGCGAAAACCTTAAAAAAAGAAGAACGCGCCATTTGGAATGAAATTGATTGTATTTTCTCTATTTCAAAGGAGGATGCTGACATCATGAAAAAAGAGACGCAAAAAACCGTGCATTATCTTTCTTCATCCATGCCAAATCACGAGCGCGCTATTCAATGGAATTCCAACAAAATCTGCTTTCTTGGCGCTTTTGATTGGGAACCAAATATGGAAGCAATCAAATGGTTTATTCAAGAAGTTTTTCCTGCTTTACTTGATAAATTCCCTAAACTAGAATTCCATATTGCCGGACGAAAGAGTGAACTGATTCCAGAAGAGCTGCGACAAAAAAACGTTGTCATTCATGGATTCGTAGAAGACCCCTTGAAGTTTATTGCCGAGAATGGGCTCTTTGTCGCTACTTTACAATCTGGTTCTGGAATAAAAATGAAGGTCCTCGAGGCAATGAGCATTGGTGCTCCATGCATCTTAACAACTAAATCCGCCGAAGGATTAACAATAGATGAGATGATACCCGTGCACAATAACAAAGAAAGTTATCTTGCCGACATCCTTGATTTACTAAACGATGAATCCAAACAAAAAATCCGCGGTGAAATTGGAAAACAACACATCCAATCAAACTTTTCATCCGAACTTGTGAAAGAAATTCTTGCAAAAGAATTGGGTTCCAACAGTTGATTTCGCTTTTCAATCAGTAAATAATGTTTAATATTGTGGCCTAAGGATTCTATCATGTTCATCATTGAAATCATTTTATGGCTAGGTATCGGATTGATTCTTCACAGCTATGTGATTTACCCTAAATTAATAAAGTTATTCTCCAAAAACCGTAAAAACAACGAGATTGTTTATTTGGATGAACTCCCTTCTATTACCATCATTATTCCTGCACACAATGAAGAAAAAGTCATAGGTCAAAAACTGGAAACGTTGTTACAGTCAAAATTTCCTTTGGAACGTATCGAGTTGTTGATTGGTGCCGACAATTGTAAAGATCAAACGAGTTCAATCATTCGTACTTATCAAGATAGGATTCCAGACATGAAACTATTCGAATTTCAAGAAAGACAAGGAAAAATTAACATTGTCAATAAGCTGGTTAAAAAAGCAACAAATGAAATCATCGTTATGACGGATGCGAATGTGCTATTTGACCCAAATACTTTAAACGAATTAGTAAAACACTTTAAAAACCCCAAAATTGGACTCGTGGACAGCCGCATGGAGCATTTTGGACTGAAAGAAACAGGGATTTCCATGGCGGAAAACGGATACATTTCCAATGAAGTTCAAACGAAATTTGGCGAAGGAAAAATATGGGGCGCGATGATGGGTCCGTTTGGAGGATGTTTCGCATTTAGAAAGGTTTGTTTCCAACCAATTCCAACGCATTTTCTGGTGGATGATTTTTACCTGAACATGATTATACTTAGACAAGGATACCTGTGTATTAATGAACAAAACGCACGTGTTTTTGAAGATGTTTCCAATGAATCGTGGATTGAATTCAAACGGAAGATTCGTATTTCTGCAGGAAACTTCCAAAACCTCAGTAGATTTTGGCCCATGTTACTACGCTTTGATGGAATTTCGTATGCATTTTTCTCTCACAAATTTCTTCGTTGGATTTTACCTTTTTTCATGTTATTCATTTTAATAGCTTCCAGTATTTTGAGTCGTGAACATATCGTTTATGCCATCATGAACGCATTATTTCTCCTTCCTTTGGGATTGTATATTCCAGATTATCTTGGTAAAAAAATTGATCTTCATTTCAAATGGGTGCGTTACATCTTACACTTCACTTCCATGAACATAGCTTTGTTCCTTGGCTTTTTTAAGTTTCTTGGGGGAATTAAATCGAGTATTTGGGAACCAACAAAAAGGCTACAGTAATCAACGTCGCTGCAAGGATTTGAAGTGATCATATTTATCCTTGATAAACAAAACCAGTTCCATTTCTGATGCCGTCTTGATGAAGTTTTCATCGATGTTTAAGAAGGTAATAAAATCATCAAAGATTGCTTCCGGAAGATCAATGATTTCAAAAGCAACATACAAACGAAGTAACTCCTTCACTACGCGACGTTGGTCATCTTTGTACTGTTGTTCTGATATCCATCGCTTATTTTGTTCTTTCTTTGAGAACGCTTGATATAAAGCTGTAATCGGACTTTCAAGTACATTGATGCCACTAACCAAACGCGTTTCCCGTTGGGACAAGGCTTGACGTTCTTCTTTGATTTGTTCCAGTGATTTCAATGGTCGCACCACCACTTGCTCAATTTCCTGAGGAATACGTTCAATAATTGCGTAGATGTGATTTTGACAATCACCATCTGCTTGAGCGATAAATTCATAAACAGGATATCCTTTGGTGGATAAAGCAATTTTGTCACCAGGGCGAACGTATACAGAGAAAAATCCATTTGGTTGACCAAAAACTCCTCGTCCTGTTGTCTTATTGATCACCATTAAGTTGTAAAACATATCTCGGTTCATCGTATCTATCACTCTTCCAGAAACAAAGACTTGCTCACATTGACTCATCACGTTGAACGAGTGGAGAAAAAATAACACGAAAAATAGTTTTTTGCCGTACATGATTAGAATTTTTCAAAGTACCAACTAAAATCCAGTACATCGCTCGCTAACAAATAGACGGGCAAACTCAATGAAAGTAACCACAAAATCACAACGAATATTTTCATTCCCATACCTGCATCCTTCAAAACAGGAGCTAACAAAGCGGCATTCACGTGTGAAGCCATAAAATCATCGTTATTTTCTTCAGAAAGACTTAAGTATTTTTTTAATGCGGGTGTTTCATCAATGAGCACCTCTTTGATTTTCGCATATTCTTCGTTGCTTAACTCATCATAGGTTGACTCATATTTAATTTGCTTTTCATCTAAAACCTTACGCAAGTGAAAATTCCGTTGAAATCCACGCACCTTGAATCCCATTAAAAACCCAAAGGCTAATATGATGTAGCTATCAATCATCCACCCAACAAAGATCATGAGCAGAGACGAAATCAAAGCGAACAACATCAAGAATAAATCTCGGTTTTTATTCACGAACAACTTAAATAATTGTCCTCCGTCAAGCGGGTCAATTGGAATCAAATTGACCATGTTCAAAAACAAAAACAAAAAACTTAATTCTAACATCCATTCCTCCTGAAAAATAGAGGCCGCAATAAGAATCGCAGAACCAATCCAAATACCAGGAAAAGGTCCGGCGGATATCACGAGAAAACTTTCTTTTTGGGAGTATTTTTCCTTGCTTCCCTGCACAAATGCACCCATTAATGGGATAAAAAGCATGCGAACATTCTCATATTTGAAAAGCTTCATAAAGAGAAAATGTCCAATTTCATGAACGGACAAAACCAAAATCAAGAATAAAACGAAACGAAGTTGATCCTTAAAAAGAAACAAGAAGGTACCAACAAAAAGCACTAATGAAAAAAAAGTCAATCCCCAGTTGCTCTCGATTTTAACTTTCTCAATCAACGGTTTTTGTGGATATAAATCAAATTCCTCCATTTTACATGCCAGGCATTCCGCCCATTCCTTTCATTTTGTTCATCATTCCCATCATATTTCTTGGATTGCTCATCATTTTCATCATTTTGCGCATATCCTCAAATTGTTTCATGAGTTTATTGACATCTTGCAATGTTGTTCCACTTCCTTTAGCGATGCGCGCTTTTCTCGGATTATTGAGTAACCCAGGATTTGCTCTTTCTTTTGGCGTCATGGACAATATAATCGCTTCGACTCCCTTGAATGCATCGTCTGGAACATCGACATCCTTCATGGCTTTCCCCATTCCTGGAATCATACCCATGAGGTCTTTGACATTCCCCATTTTTTTAATTTGTTGCAGTTGCGCTAAGAAATCGTTGAAGTCGAACTGATCCTTCATGATTTTCTTTTGCAATTTTCTTGCTTCCTCTTCGTCGAATTGCTCTTGCGCACGTTCTACCAAGGAAACCACATCCCCCATTCCAAGAATTCGGTCCGCCATACGAGATGGATAAAAGATGTCAAGCGCATCCATTTTCTCACCCGTTCCAACAAATTTAATTGGTTTATTGACAATCTCTTTAATGGATAATGCTGCTCCACCGCGTGTATCACCATCCAATTTCGTTAAAACAACGCCATCGAAATTAATGCGATCATTAAATGCTTTCGCCGTGTTCACTGCATCCTGACCTGTCATGGAATCCACCACAAACAAGGTTTCATTCGGCTGAACAGCTTCTTTTACCTGTGCAATCTCGTTCATCATCTGCTCATCCACCGCTAGGCGGCCAGCAGTATCGATGATTACGACATTAAACGATTTGCTTTTTGCATATTGAATGGCTGCTTTAGATATCGCAACAGGATTCTTCTCTTCACGATTGGAATATACTTCGATTCCTAATTGTTCTCCAAGCACATGTAACTGATCAATCGCCGCTGGACGATAAACATCACAGGCCACTAATAATACATTTTTGCCTTTTTTATTTTTAAGGTATGAACCTAATTTACCCGAAAAAGTTGTTTTACCAGAACCTTGAAGTCCGGACATTAAAATAACCGATGGATTGCCTTTTAGGTTTATTTCTGATTCATTCCCTCCCATTAATTCCACCAATTCTTCGTGGCAGATTTTAATCATTAACTGACCGGGAGAAACCGCATTTAACACATCGCGACCGAGGGCTTTTTCTTTCACCGTATTGGTGAATTGCTTCGCTGTATTAAAGTTCACATCGGCATCCAATAATGCGCGACGCACTTCTTTCAGTGTTTCTGCAACATTAATCTCCGTGATTTGTCCTTGTCCCTTTAGGACTTTAAACGCGCGCTCAAACTTATCCGTTAAATTTTCAAACATAGCAATCCAGTAATTTTAAGTAACAAAGATAGCCAAAATAGGATGAAAAGTCCCGATGATACTCGAAAAAGAATTCAAAATGAGCTAGGCAAAATGAGTAACTATTTCGTTTTCCTCCAATAGCTTACGCAGATTCATCAAGGCATAGCGCATGCGTCCTAAAGCTGTGTTGATGCTAATCTTTTCGGATTCAGCGATTTCTTTAAACGATAAATCGTGAAAAATACGCATTTCAACGATTTCTCGCTGAACTTTTGGTAGATGATTCATGAGTTCAAGCAACTGATGATCCAATTCCAAGGAAGATTTCTTTTGCAAGTAATTTTTATCCTCACAAGCAATTCGTTGAAAAATACCGAAGTCCTCATTAAAGGCATTTCGCTCCGAAAAAATACGCACCTTTCCATGCTTACGGTAATGGTCAATCACTAAGTTTTGTGCGATTCGCGTCGCCCAAGGAAGAAATTTACCTTCTTCGTTGTATTTACCCGCTTTGATATTTTGAACAACCTTGATAAAAGAATCTTGAAAGATATCATTTGCTAAATCAGCATCTTTGACTTTCAAGTAA
>CANHMH010000101.1 GCA_947461635.1 Flavobacteriales bacterium
ATTACAATCCTCGTATTGTTGAACGAAGTTTCCTACAGCTGCAGGACCACAATTCGTGTTATTCACGACAAGCGTATCACCTGTATTTGTTCCAGAAACGGTCATGGAATCACACACCATCATTTGGCAACCATTCATGTCAGTGACATTCACACAGTAGTTGAATCCTGGTATAAGATTGATAATATCTTGTGTAACAGATCCTTGACTCCATAAATACATATAAGGAGCAGTTCCACCTGTCACATTCGGTGAAATAGAACCATCATTTGAACTCACTGTCGAACAAGGTGTCGTTGTTAAGGTCACATTGAAATTCGCACATGGATTCACTCCGCCTAAAATAATGAAGGTTGCAGTCATAGAATCAATTCCACCTGCTGGATTACTTTGATTATAGTATACACCGTAATTCCCTGGACACAAATTGCCGATTTGATACGTATTGGTAGCGATGACAGCGCCCATTCCATACCAAGTGATGGATGATTGAATAACTGAAGATGGGTTGCTCAGTGCTGCGGTTCCGTCACATACATTTGGGCCACTCGCCGGCGTGACGTTTAATTGTGCAAAGGAGAATTGAGCTAAGAACAAGATGCTCATTCCCAAAAAAAGTGATTTAAGTAATTTTCTTTTCATGTATTGATTTATTAATTATAAACAAACTTAACAATTTCTAACATGGAAACGAACAGATCTCGATCTAGTTGCTTAGTTCACAGAGATTAAGTGAAAGTATTTTGAGGAGGATGTGCGCATTGGTACATTCCAACGAAAAATCCAATAACAACATTTGTGAATGAAACTTCTTACGCCATAGATTTTGCCGATTTGCCACGTTAATTCTTTATAGACAATTCCATTTTTTGTCTCTAAAACAATTTGCCGCGAATAATAAGAAGGTAAACTCGATAAAACAGCATCTGGACCATCAAAAAGAAAAAGTACCTTTCCATGTTTAGCAATATCATCTACCCGATGAATGATGTCCTTTTTGACGCGATGCCATTGTTCCTTTTCAATGTGACGACAAAAATGACAAGAACCAGAACATATGACATCCTCACCTTCTTCCAAAGTAGTTTTCAACTTAGAATCAATGGTCAATTGGACATAGTTACTATAAATTCCATAAGCATCTATCTGCATTTTTTCTGGATTTAAGGAATCCCCAATGGTGCGTCCATGGTCATCATACGCTTGAAAAACATATGGCGCTAAAGATTCACCTAATGGATTGTAATACGCAATAACCTCATATTTTCCATCTGGGAAATCCGGAAAAGCATAATTGGAATAAATGTACTTACTTGCGTTCCTTCTGTCATTAACAAACAAAGGAATACTCATAGATTCATGTGCTCGCAATCGCTTAAAGTAAACAGAACCAATGAAGGAGGTATCCATTTCTAATTCCAAGGGATTCTCAAAAACTTTCGTGTAAAAATTGGTGGTATTATTCACCGAAAACACCTGGAGTTGAAGGATGCGCTGTCCTTTGTTTTGACTTCCAGGAATAATCATACTCAAATCGCGATCTGTTTGATTAGTGAATTTCACTTCGAACTGAATGATTTCGCGGTTTTGATATACCGATTTCTTTAAAATCAATTCCATCGCCAATTCAGGCATGCGTAAATCCGCATAGCTCATCCCAGAAAGTAAGATGCTCAAGAGTAAAGTAAGAAATTTAGTCCCAGCCAATTTCATGGATCATCGTTGGATTTTCTTTTAACAATTCTTCATTCGTATACAGTTGATTCTCCACCTCTACTTCACCATCTGAATAAATCAGGAGTGAAACGGAACCAAAAGGAATGCTAAGAGTGGCTTTCATCAGACAGCTGTTCACACGTGAAAGTTGTATCGAATTTTGTCGATGGTACCCTTTCATACCGAAGTCAACTTGACGATCCCTTGGATTTTCTTTGGTGTAAGCGAATTCCATCCAACTTTGACAAAATGGAAAATAGGTGTTAAAGATTTGATGTGAATACAAACCATCTAAGCGAATTTTCCCCACATAGATTCCATTTTCCAAATTCCATTTTGGTAATTCCCATCCTAACTTAGCAAAGGACTGTACGATTTCTTTCACACGGTAATTGGTGGTGTCTCCACTTAATAATCCGGGAAAAGCTCCTTCAGGAAGACGGAGGAATAATAGTTGTTCACCTACATCAATACTCGGAAAAGTAAAACTTGAAAACGGCGTGCAATCAATGATATAGGAATACCACTGCACCAAAGAATCTATTTCTTCACGCGTGTAATGTTCCTTCAAGGTACGCATGATTTGCTGATGCGCTAATCCATATACATACGTGCGTTCGCTCTCGCATAAAATGGATAACTTACGTTTGTTATTGATGTTGGTTTTTGACTGAATGGGACAGCCATTAACGTATTCTTGATAGAACACCAATTCTTGTTTCGCGTTATATCGACGACAAACGCCATGTCTTAATCCATTTGCATAAGAATATGAAACCAATACATTTCCCATGCTGTCTAATTCTTGGTAGGGTCCTTCTAGTTTCCCATCCACGGTATGACGCGCACGGATCTTGATGCCATTCGAAGCGTATGATTCTTCGTAACGATCGGTCTTATTATGAGGAATCAGGGTTTTAAGTCCGTTTTCGCCTTTGACCTCCTCGTTTTGTTGAAATTCTTTTTGAATCACTAGACTTTTAAAATTTCCATTGGAAAAGTAGATGTTTTGCAAAAAGGAAGTCAAATAAGCATCCTGCACGACTTCTACCTCTTGTGCAAGAAGGCCATTTTCAAACCATTCTTTCTGAATCTTTCTTCCCAACTTGGCGGACTCTTTCGATCGTTCCTCAAAATGAATGATCGACATCTGTCCATTCGGGAAATACGCAACATAGGTGGTGTCGGCATTCGGCAAGTGATTCAGGATGGATTTTATTTTCCCATCAGGGTACCTCTCTATTTCAATGTCTTTTTTGTAATCATTGGCAGTAATTGAAGTTTCATAAAGCAGAACACCATCGTTGTTCCATTTTTTCATGTAGCCATTACCTTCCTTGTCTAGAGGAAGATCCAAAAGCAATTTCCCCTGTTCGTTCCATTCCTTTTTTGATGGTTGAAAGGGATGATTGGAAGCCACGTCGTAAAAATGTTCTGTTTGCAATTGACCATTATCAAACCAAGTACGGTAATAACCTTGAATGATATTATCCTTGTAGGTTAATTCCAAATTTTTCATTCCAAGGTAATTGTAACCCACCCAAGCCCCATCTGGATTTCCATCTTTGTATCTGCCTTTCGTTTTCACTTTTCCATTTTCATGGTATTCCGTGAAGGGTCCATCTTTGGATGAATCTCGTGAGAATTCGCTTAATATCAATTTATGGTGAAATCTACTGATGAGAACGCCTTCCGTTGAATAATTCTCTTCGTCTCCAAATTGAACTTGCAAAGAAGTATATCCTTCGTCATCTACTGTATGTGGAGGATGATTCTTGATTTCATATTGGCTAATTTCACTTAGACGAACAAAGGCAAACGATTGAACGAAGCGTTTTTTTCCATTCAAATGATAATCCGTTTGTTTCATGCAACGTCGACCAGATTCATCCAAGTAATACACGCAATACATGGCTGGCTGTCCATTTTCCCAATAAGAGCGAAGTTCCGCAAGCATGCCATCTGGACGATCCGAGTATGTTTTTAGTATGATGCGCGGTTTTCCATCTTGAAAATTTGCCTCTTCAGAAATCAAATGTCCATGCAGAAACTCACGTCGCTCATAGAGTTTACCTTCTATATAGGATTCGCATTTTCCTTCTAATGGCGTTTTGTAATCTCCTGCCAAATAGGTAGAAAACACGTAATTACTTCCTTTTCTGATGTGTGTTTGAAAGGTACAGTTTTCTTGTCCATACAGTTGACTCGTCCAAAAAAACGATAACATCAATACGATAGAAATGGAAAAACGGCTCATGAACTTCAAGTACAACACAAACTTAACAAAGTTCAATCAATGAAAATGCAAAACGCATTATACAGACCTGAAAACAAGTAAATTCATCCTTGCTTCTCTGCAATTACTTGAATCACCGCGGCATTTCCAAAGTGGAACTCACCTTCGTGGACTTCTCTTTCTAATTGGTTTATTTGAAGATGTTTAAATTCATGGAAATCAGCACATCATTCCTCTTCCGAATACAACATCGTTTCCGTCATCGGTCCACCAGTCTTATAATTTAGTTGTGATTTGTGGTACGCCTCCAATACCAATTTTCCTCCAGGTTTTAAGGCTTTAAAAAATTGACCATGTACTTTTTCTCTTAAGGCGGTTGGAAGGTGTCCAAAAATCATAACAATAGCATCCCAAGAATTCTCTTGAAGCTCAAATTGATTCAAATCCGCGCAAATAGGATGAATGACTACTCCTTTTAAATCTGCCAATTGGGACATTTTTTTTATTCCCTCTTCTGAATAGTCAACGCAGGTAACATCATGTCCATGTTCGGCTAAAAACACCCCATTCCGTCCTTCTCCTTCTGCTAAACAGATGATCTTTGACCCCAAAGGAAAGGTCTGTTCTTGTAGAAAATCATTCGCCTCTGTGCCATATGCAAAGACTTCTTCTTTGTAGCGTTCATTCCAAAATTCTGCTTGCATATGAGTTAATATATAACTGAATAAATTTCTTTAACAAAAACAAACAAGCCCATCATTAGTACAAACCAGGCAAATCCTTTGCGTAGGTGTTTTGTTTCCATGTGTTTTGACAATTGTCCACCGATTAAAATCCCTAAAATAGATAATACGCTAATCAGCGATAAAAAGGACCAATCCATTTTTCCTCCTTGACTCCAAACATCCCCAGTAAATCCAACCAAGGAATTCACTGAAATAATCAATAAAGATGTACCGATCGCTAACTTCATGGGAAGTTTACTAAACATGACTAAAGCGGGAACGATCAAAAATCCCCCACCAACACCCACAAAACCTGTCAATAATCCAACAATGAATCCTTGAAACATCAATGGATAATTGTTCCGGGTTACATTATCAGTAAGTGAAGTCCCTTCCTTTGCGGGACGCAGCATTTTTATGGAAGCGAAAAGCATCAAAAGAGCGAAAAGCAACATCATTGCAGTTGACTTTTCCAGATTTAAGTTATTTATTGAAAAAATAGGATCCGGAACTTGTGGCAAGATCCACTTTCGAGTCAAAAAAACGGAAATCATGGAAGGAAGACCAAAAACAAGCGCTGTTTTTACATCCACTTCTTTTTGCTTCATTTTTGAAAACACGCCGATTAAACTCGTGCTTCCCACAATGAATAATGAATAGCCTGTTCCCAAAGTTGGATTTATGTGAAATAAATAGACAAGAACTGGAACCGTCAGAATGGAACCTCCCCCACCAATTAAGCCAAGTATCAGTCCAATAAAAACCGCTGCTACGTATCCGAAAAGCTCCACCTATTTGAGCACTTTACTCTGACAAATAAAGTCAGTCGTTGGAACGGAAGTTTTGGAAATCGCAGCAAATCCACCCTCTACTTCTGAGAAATTTCTGAATCCACGCGCTTGTAAAATACTAGCAGCAATCATGCTACGGTATCCTCCTTGACAATGTAAAAAGAAATGTTCGTTTGGATTGATGTCTTTTGTCCACTCATTAATATAAGCAAGTGGCTTACTATACGCTTCCGAAACGTGTTCAGCTGCGTACTCTCCTTCTTTGCGAACATCGATAACAAGTGATTTATTCAACTCAAACAGTTCTGCAAATGTATCTGGTGTGATGCGTGTCACTTGATCTATTTCTTTTCCAGATGACTTCCATGCGTCGAATCCACCTGCTAGGTAACCAACAACGTGGTCAAATCCAACACGGCTTAATCGCGTGATGACCTCCTCTTCCATTCCAGGATCAGTCACTAATAATATTTCTTGTTTCACATCTCCAATCAAGGCGCCAACCCATGGAGCAAAATCACCTTTGATTCCAATGTTAATCGAATTTGGAACAAATCCAACGGTGAAGGATGCTGCTGAACGCGTATCCAAAATAAGGGCACTTGTTGATTCAGCAACTAATTCAAATGCTTCCGGAGCAAGTGGTGACAATGCACGACTTTTCACCTCATCAAAACTATCATAACCACCTTTATTCATCGCTACATTAAATCCAAAATAAGCTGGAGGAGGCAAAAGTCCGTCAGTAACTGCTTCAATAAATGCCTCTTTGTTCGGTTGATTCAAGGCATAGTTCATTTTTTTCTGATTCCCTAAGGTATCAACTGTTTCTTTCATCATGTTTTTTCCACATGCTGAACCAGCACCATGTGCAGGATAAACCGTAATGTCATCAGCCAATGGCATGATTTTATTCATTAAACTCTCGTAAAGGAGTCCTGCCAATTGGTCCTGTGTCATGTGTGCGGCTTTTTGCGCCAAATCCGGACGACCAACATCTCCAAGGAATAAGGTGTCACCAGAAAACAATGCCACATCTTTTCCATGTTCATCCATCAATAGGAAACAAGAACTTTCCATGGTATGTCCTGGTGTATGTAATACTTTTATTTTAACGGAACCAATCTCAAAAACTTGTTCATCTGTTGCGACTATTGCCTCAAAAGCGGGAACAGCAGTTGGACCATATACAATAGGAGCTTCAGTACTCTTGCTCAAATCTAAATGACCCGAAACAAAATCAGCATGGAAATGTGTTTCAAAAATATATTTCAATTGAACACCATCATCTTTTAATCTTGCTAAATAAGGTTCAACTTCTCTTAAAGGATCAATAATAAGAGCTTCGTTTCCACTCACAATATAATAAGCTCCTTGAGCTAAACATCCGGTATAAATTTGTTCGATTTTCATATACTTTCATTTATTTATAGTACAAAGATAAAGTACCTATTCAAATCAAAAGGTGATATAAGTCACAAATTGAAATTTGACTTTTGTAGAAACAAAAAAAGACATCCAAAGATGTCTTTAAACGTATTTAATTGGATAATATCCTATCCTTTTCCTAACATTCCTTTTTTCAGGTTTTCATCAGCAGGTTTTGAACCTAACCAAATAGAAAAAAGTGCTTTTTTAAAATCGTATCCTGCAATTGTCCCTTTAACAACTCCATTTTTTGTCACTTTTAATCCTTTTTCTGGTGTATAGTCGAAATGAATAATGTCACCGTTTTTAAATTCATCCGAAAAGAAACCGATGAATTTCTTTTTATCATCAGCTGAGGCTTTAGATGTTGCATTCGCGAATCCTTCATTTACTGATTCAAGAAAACGCTCACGTGTTACGCTACTAGAAATAATTTTGATGTGAATCGCCATTTCTTCCGTACCGTAAATCACCTTGCTTGCATCTGTTGTTTTTGCTTCTAAATAAAGTGCAGCGACATATAAATCCATCCAATATTTCTCACGAAGTCCACCTCCGTTTAATACCAATTCATTTTTACCGATTTTTTCGGTTAATGGAAACTTTACGCCATTAATCGTTTTGGTTTGAGCAAAGGATGCTAATCCAATAAATAAGAAAAGAAGTAAGGTTAAATTTTTCATGATTGTTTTTTTTGGGTTTCTCAAAAATAAGAATAGAAAACTGAAATTACAACGTTTTATTTGTCGGTCCATTCATCGGGATCAGAAAAATCTGCAATCAATTTTTTCCAATTATAATTTAAATCCTCTGTGTCTTCAATGATAGACATGTAATCTTTATTATCGATGTCGTAACGCAAGATCTCTTCCCCTGTGTAGGCTTCAATCGCATCCAATAATTTCACTTCTTCTTCACTACAGAAGGACAACGCTTGACCTGTTTGTTGTCCACGTCCAGTACGTCCACAACGGTGAACATAATTCTCTGGAGAATCCGGTAAATCGTAATTGATCACATAATCCATGTTTGGAATGTCAATTCCACGACATGCCACATCTGTTGTGATCAACACTTGATTTTCTGTTGAACGAAAACGGTCCAAAATAGCAAAACGGTCTTCTTGTTCTTTTCCACCATGCAATGCTTCGGCCTTCACTCCTACTCGTTCCATCGCTGACACCACACGTTCCGCACGTACTTTCGTACGAACAAATACCAAGAATTTAAATTCTGGATACTCTTTGATCATGTTTTC
>CANHMH010000102.1 GCA_947461635.1 Flavobacteriales bacterium
AAAAGAAACGGCGCAAAGAAATCTTTGCGCCGTCGCTTTATGTATGGTGGTGATAAGAGGTCTTTTTTAAAACGAGAGTAAAATTCCAGCGTTCACACCACGCAATGACAGAGCGGATCCTTCGTTAAAGACGTCTGTCAAATTATAAGTCATGTATAAATTCCAATTTCCGTAACCAACGAGTCCCATCAAAGAAGCGGAGAATGGATTAAAGTTAAAATCATCTTTTGTTTTGTCTTTGCTTTGATTTCCCTCGACTTCCCATTTGGTTTTGTGTAATCCGCCGATTCTAATTCCACCCACGATTCCGGCAGCGATTGTCCATGATTCACTTGGGTTTTTATTGGTGTTAATTTGTAATAATAATGGCGCCTGAAGGTACGTTGAACTCAAAACATTTTTTGAATATTGTACGCTTGTATTTTCCACACCAAAGATCGTGTCATTCGTTGCAGTAATGTCATAATTCCCTTTCAATGCAAATCGGTTCCACTGGATTCCTAATCCTGTAGTTATGCCCAAATAATCTTTAATTATCGGGAATCGTTTTTCTAAAAGATTCAATTGAACTCCGATACTTCTTGCTGGATCTAACTCTAAGAAGCCTAATTCACTTCCTGTTGCTAACTTGTCTTGTGCGTTCAAGAATCCGTTCGCTGTTAAGCCAAATCCGGACCAAACTGCATTGTTTGTATTTGAGCTGCAGTTATTGCAATCGTCGTCCTGAAAATCCTCATCTTGAAATGAGATGTCACGGTCTTCATTAATGATCACTCGTTCATCAATAATCATTCGTTTTTGACCTTTTGCGGTGCCGTCTTTGTCCTCTAAAATGACAATTTTCATGTTTCCGATTTTCACTTTGATAGAGTCCACAGATGCTTCACCGTCTTGGGAAATCATCGTTGAATCCATTTCCAAAAATACATCTACACGTGTCATCATTGAATCCGTTATGTAGATTTTTTTCATCTCCTCCGTTAAGATCGAGTCCATTTTATCCATTCGTTCATTAATAACAATAATCGTGGTATCATTTCCTCTAATTTGAACGATGCGTTTTGTTTGATCTTTTTGAGCAAAGAAGGTAGACGAGATTACTAGGAATCCAAAAAGTACTAAATGTTTCATGTTATTTTATGTTTGATGATGCTTTGACGGGTTTCTATTGTATTTGTTACAATCCGTTTATTTTTTTGTTTGTTTACGTTCAACTGTAATAAATCCAAGTTTGAAAAAGGTTGTTTTCACTTCTTCATCTTCTTTTTCACGGTAGGAGATCGGAATATTCACTGATTGAGCGAGGTAATTCGTGATGGAGGTGTATTTTTCGGCCGTACTTGGTTTTGATGTTCCAAACAGTTTTTCATTTCCTTTTTGAATCACAAATTCTCGTATACCCAGCGTTTCACTGGTTTTGCTACTATTATTTGTGGATGTAGGTGTCACTGTAGATTTTGGACTGATCGTTGCTAATTCAATTGGATCTACAATTGGCTGTGTCAAATAATACGACTGCTCATTCGGGATTTGATCTCCTTGTGGATAAAGCTCTTCAACAATGCAATCGCGCACTTCATTCTTTCCTAGATCGATGTGTTCGATACTCTTATTTTTAGGCTTCTGTGTAACATTGTAGTTAATCTTATTCGTCTCTGCAACTTGTGATTTTGTTTCCTTTTGGTCAACTTTTACTGGCTTTTGTGTTGTCTTACTCGCTGTTTTCACATGATTTTCTCGACTAGGCCAATTCAAGAACAAGACTAAAAGAACGCTTGCCGCAGCGACGTAGGAAAAATACAAGCGGAAAGGAATGACTTTTCCTTTTTCTTTTTCGAGTGTTTCTGAAGATGGGAAACGGATCTCTGAATTTGGTATGAGTTTCGTTTGCTGAACAAGTTGCCACTGATCTTTCAACTCTTGATCCACGTTGAGCATGTGTTCAAAGTCCTTTTCTTCTTCACTGGAGAGAAGTCCTTCCATTCTAGCAATGGACATTTTCTCTTTCTCAAATCCTTCTTCGGACGTATACGCTATTGGATTAAAGGATTCCTTTTTTAGCAAAGAAGAATGATCAAATTCGATTGACACATCTTCTTGTACAAAAATCATGGCATCATCAAGATCTCCAAACTCAGGATGCTCTTGTAAAAGTTGCTGCAGCTGAATAAGTTGATCATCCGAAAGTCTCCCTTCGATGGCATCCAGCATACGTGCTTCCAAATGTTCCTTCGACCAATTCATATCAATACTTCTACTTGTCCGATAAAGGCTTTCAAAAATTTTCTTGCCCTAAAAATATATACTTTCACTTGATCTTCACTCAATCCAGACATTTCAGCGATTTCCTGATAGGAATATCCTTCGTAATCTCTGAGTGTCAATACAGTTCGTTGAATCTCCGTTAAACGGCTTACACCCTCGTCGATTTTCTCTTGCACATCAAATGGTGTTTGTTCTTCTGTTTGATTTACATCAATCGATGCCAAGTGGTTTTGCTGTAATTTTGTTCTCCGCGAACGATCAATTTGTGCGTTTACGACTGTTCTAAATAAATAAGATTTTACCTTGTTGTTATCGACTTGATCTATTCTCACCCATAATTTTTCATAGGCATCTTGAACAAAATCCTTTGCCAAATCTGAGTCATTCAGATTTTTCAATGCAAATCGATACAATCGATCCGCAAAGTCTTTCACACTTTGATTATACTCACTTACCGTCATAACACCGAAGATAAGACGTGTTCATCAGATGAAAGTTACAAGCAGAATTCAGATTATTTACCTTGGTATTTTTTCTTGTATTTCTGATACAATTTGTATTGGAAATTCTCAGTTGATTCTAATTGACCATGAAAGATCAAACAACTCACTTGATTGGACTTCATATCCAGTGCTGGACCCTTTGAAATAAACAATGTTGCAGATTTCCCTTGTTCTATGGATCCGAATTGATCCGCAATTCCCATTATTTTGCACGGACTTAACGAAATTGCTTTCAATGCTTCTTCCTCTGTCAAGCCATAAGCCATCGCTGTTCCAGCTTGAAATGGTAGATTTCGTGTGTTCATTGCCTCCATGTCTCCAGCATTCTGAATGCAAAACAAAATCCCTTGTTTTTGAAGTAGTGCTGGTAAAGAATAGGGTAAATTCACATCGTCCTCTTCGCGTTCTGGTAAGCTATGTACTCGGTTCAACATGACCGGAATCTTCGCGTCTTTTAATCGTTTACCAAGTAAATGCGCTTCATAACCTCCAACAATAACGGGGTATTTCAATTTAAATTTTTCTGAAAACTCAATGATGTCTAAGAGTTGTTGCACTCCATCCGCATGGAAATAAACCCTTTTCGAACCTTGAAAACACGCCTTCATTGCTTCCAAACGCAAATCCTCAATTGTCTTTTGGCTTTCCGCGTACACTTTCGCTAATTCGAAGAAGTCAATAATCGTTTGTTTTTCCTTTTGATAATTTGTGTTTCTTGATTTCGGAGCGGGTTCAGCCCACCATCCTCCACCTTGTGTACTTGTAGGCCAATTCACGTGAATACCGTCGTCTGCCAACACGGTCGCATCTTCCCAATTCCATCCAGCTAAAAACATTGCTGCCGATGACCCTGAAATGATTCCTCCACGCGGACTCGCTTGAGCGATCATCACGCCATTCGTTCGTACCGTTTCAATCACTCTTGATTCTACGTTGAAAGCTACTTGAGCGCGAACATGCGGATTCAGTTCTCCGACATCATTAAAGTCACGCGTTGCACGAACAGCATCAATCTCGGTGAGTCCAAGCGTTGAATTCGCTGCTACAAATCCGGGATAAACGTGTTGATTTTCCGCATCAATAATTGTATCCCATTCTTTGCGCTGAACGGCATTTGTTAATGCATTTTTTACAAAAAGTATTTTTCCATTAGAAATACCAATGGCTGCTGTTTCAACAACTTCTCCGTTCCCGATATGAGCCGTTCCATTGACAATTAGGATACGTTGTGTATGTCCAAGGTGGACAAAAAACATGAAGCTAATAAGCGTTAGTATATTTCTCATAATCAATGTGTGTTTTCTCCTGTTTCACCTTCTTCACCGATGGTATCGCAGTGATAATGTCTTCTTGGTTTTTTAACAAATGGAGTTGATTTCTCCCCGTTTTCATTCGATAAAAGCATTTTAGCGATGATTCTCGCGCGTTCTGCTTCGTTTCGAGCATTCAGTGCTTCGTTCTTAGATGCGTCATAAAGAACGACACCATCAATAATCGTAAATTGCACTTTTGCTTTGATGCTTAAAGGATTATCGGACCATAGTACAAGGTCTGCATCCTTTCCTTCTTTAATACTTCCCATTCGGTCATCCAGGTGAAGCAATTTCGCAGGATTCAATGTCACCATTTTCAAGGCCTCTTCTTCGGACATTCCACCATATTTAATGCTCTTTGCTGCCTCTTGGTTCAATCGTCTTCCCATTTCCGCGTCATCCGAGTTGATGCTCACAACGATACCTTGGTCCGCCATTAATTTGGCGTTATAAGGAATGGCTTCATTCACTTCGAATTTATATGCCCACCAATCAGAGAAGGTCGAACCGCCAACTCCATGATTTTTCATTTTATCAGCCACCTTGTATCCTTCTAGGATGTGCGTAAATGTATTGATTCGGAATCCCATCGAATCAGCCATGTGCATCAACATATTGATTTCAGATTGAACATATGAGTGACACGTAACAAATCGTTTGCTGTCCATAATCTCTACAAGCACATCCAATTCCAAATCTCTTCTCGGAGGATTCAATGTTTTTTTCAGATTGTATGCCTCCCAAGCAGCTTTGTATTCCCTTGCACGGTAAAATGCATCGTAAAAAACCTGTTCAACTCCCATTCTTGTTTGAGGGAATCGTGTCGTACTGTAATCACCCCAGTTGGATTGTTTTACATTTTCACCAAGGGCACATTTTATAAATTTCGGTGCATTTGGGATTAACATTTCCTCAGGTGAGGATCCCCATTTCAATTTAATTAAAGCCGAACATCCTCCAATTGGATTAGCTGAACCGTGCAACAATTGTGCTGCGGTAACTCCACCAGCTAATTGACGGTAAATATTGATGTCATCCGGATTTACAACATCTGAAATACTCACTTCCGATGTAACCGCTTGTCCTCCTTCATTCACACCTTTAGAAATCGCGATATGTGAATGCTCGTCAATGATTCCGGCTGTTAAATGTAGCTCCTTCCCGTCGATGACTAGTGCTGAATTCGGTGCCTGAATCGAATTATTTTTGGACACTTTTGTGATTTTTCCATTTTCAATTAGGACGGATGCATTTTTCATGATGCCCTCAGATTCGTTGGTCCAAACTGTCGCATTTTTTATCACTATTGTTTGGTTTGTAGCTTTCTTTTCTAATCCAAAAGCCATATTTGGCAGCCATGGTTTTCCAATGAATGTAGTATCCGCTTTCACTTCCGTTACTTTTGCTGGCTCAGCAGGCTTATCGGTTCTGATTCCGGACCAAGAAATCCAAATTCCTTCTGAATTTGTTCCATCGCCTTCGAAAACGCCCGTATTGCGACTAACCTTTCCATGTAATTGAACAATGCCAGGTTTATTTTTTTGAAAAGAAGAAAACTGTAGTGTCAAATCGTTTTCAACCAACTGAACACTTACTTTTTTTGTGATGGTATCTTGTAAAGCTGCATCGATTTTTCCAGCCAATTTCACTTTTCCTGATGGACGTTCATTCGATCCTTCTATTTCTAACTCATATTTTTCTCCATTCACGAGAAGGGAAAATTTACCAACAATACTTGTTCCCGCTTGCTCCTTACCACGGATTAAATCTCCCTGCAACCACGAATCCACCAATTGAGCTTCAGAAGTAAATGGATCTGATGTAAAAACAGAAAAATTTGCCCATTTACCTTGTTCCAACGAACCTAGTTGATCCGTTACGCCAAGTTCACTTGCCGGATTGATTGTCAAAGCGGCTAATGCTGCATTTACTGGCAAGCCCCTCGAAATGGAGATCCTCAAATTTTTCCAAAATTGTTCACTGCTTTTCAATCCGTAACTCGTGATGCAAAAACGAATGTTATTTTGGTGCAATAACATTGGATTAGAGGGAGCTAATTCCCAATTTTTCAAATCACTTAATGGGATTTGACGTGCGATGTAAAGGTCTCTTACTTCAAAAGGTTCCGGGAAATTTAAGGGAATCACAAGTGTGCTATTTAACTTTTTTAATTCATCTAATGCAGCATATTCATTTCCACTTCCGATATAACAAAGCTTCAGGTCAAACTCCTTCGCGATTTTCGCCGCGCGTAAAAGTTCCCATTTGTCCTCGGTTTTGAAGAAACTAGGTAAGTTGCTTTGTTTTGACCAAGCATCCAAGGAGATAGAAAATTCCGATTGTGGTGCCGTTGTGTAATATTTCAAGTCATAAAGTGCCTGTCTTAATAAAGCAATTGAACCCATTTGAGAGGATGGATATCCCTCTGAAGAAGAACCTTTCGAAAATGACATGAACTGCGCCGATTCTCCTTTCAACATTTGACGATTTGGTTCAATATTTCCCAACGAAACCAAGGCCCCTGTTCCACGAACCATCCCATCCATAAAATGACTGACTGCGAAACCAAATCCTTCTTGAATAAGCAACTCGTTCGATTTCGAATCAATCGAGTAAGATGCTGCGGCCTTTAATTCTGGATGGATTGTTTCGTTCCAGTAGTATGCACCTTGTTTGTCGCTCGCTAGTTGCGGTCTAAATCCACCTTCGTTGAAATTCAATTTAGGCAAACCGACATTCGAATATAATTCTATAAAGGAAGGAAGAATGGTCTTTCCTGCGTAATCAAAGACAATCGCTTCATTGTTTTTAAGGTTATTCCCGACCTCTTTTATTTTTCCGTCTACAATCAATAAGTCTGCTTTTTCCAGCACTTGATTTGGCGAAACATAAACGCGGGCATTTTGAATTAGGATGGCTTTTGGCTCCGATTTTTTCACTCCGTTTTCAGGTCCGAATTGTGCGAAAAACGAGCTAAATTGAAAGATCAGTAAACAACTGACGATGAGTTTTTTCTTCATGGTGTGTGAAATTACAAAAAAGTGTTGAGATTTCAGGGTACATATTTCATGGCTTCGCGATAAGCCAGTCCTTTCAGTTCCTCTACTAAAACGACTTCTTTCACCCAGTTTGGATTCCATTTTGAAATTTCCCTCAAACTCCAACCAATGGCTTTTTGGATAAAAAATTCCTTGTTCCATTTTAATGCATGAATATAGGACTGCTGTAAGCCAAGGTTCGTTTGTTCTTTGTATTTTAATTGGTATATCAAGCAGGTGCGATTTAGCCAAAATGATGGATGACTCATCCATTCCGCAATGATTCTCGGCATTTCCTCAGGAAATTTCTTCGCGTATTTACCAACGATGTGCACAGCAATTCCATCAATTGTATCCCACCAACTTTGGTTACTTAGAATAAAGTAAATTCCATCGATATCGTCTTTCTCGTAGCTTTTTATGGACCAGGTCATCATCCAGTCAAGAGCAAAATGATGGTATTCACGCTCTTCTTTTTGCCATAATTCTAGCACGATTTCCCAAGCTTCGCTCCTGCTAAGATCTGCAGGTAAGGACTTTTTCCATTCCTTCATTTGATTTCTCCGAGGTGTACTTCGAATCCCAAGAAAGGGGAAATTATTTTTCATGTAATTTTCCATCCCTTGAACTAGGGATTGGTCACGCATTTTTTCCAGACGCTGCGTTACATCTTCAATATACAGTCTCATGTGAAAAGAAAAAAAGGCAAATCATAAGCCGGGTTCTGTCTCCTTTGTTGAAAAACAACGCAGTTATCTATCATTTATCTTGTTCCAAACTCGCGCTTGGAATCCATCAACCTACCCTCCGAGATCGGACGAGCAGCCCTTTATGCATTGCTGCAATCCTCGGTTTATTTGGTCTTTCAGTTCGTAAGGTTTACCTTGCCTTTCACATCGCTGTCAAAGCGG
>CANHMH010000103.1 GCA_947461635.1 Flavobacteriales bacterium
CATTTGAGCCGGGCTCAGGAAATTGTCCCAATCATTAATAAGTATGCAGACACAACTGTTTTGGTCAGTGGGAATCAATCGCAAATACAAGCGAGTTTTGACATCAATTATCAAAAAACGGGTTTGACATTCCTCAGTGGAAAAACGGGAAAGATTGACTTATTGCGAACGGTATTTAAGTCACACCCCATTGATTTTTTCAATGAAATCCGCACCTTTCCGGTCAAACAATTTGATTTGGTCATAACGGATTTTGAACCCGTTTCTGCCTGGTCAGCGCTCATGCACGGCGTTCCTTGCATTGAGATGAGTCATCAAGCGGCGGTCATACACCCAAATGCCCCAAAATCCGAATCTAAGAATCGCATTGGCGCATACATTTTGAATCACTATTGTCCTACAAAAGAGAAAATTGGCTTTCATTTTGATCGTTATGGGGATCAGGTGCATACACCAGTTATCCGGAAAAGCATTCGATTAATTGATGCCAAGAAGGAGGGTCATTATACCGTATACCTTCCTGCATTCCACGATGAAGTTTTGCTTCAGTTTTTAAAGCAATTCCCGGTCAAATGGGAGGTGTTTTCGAAATTCACGAAGGATAAATACACGGTGTCAAATGTGGCTTTTCATCCGATAGATCACGATGCATTTACGCGTAGTTTTGCGCATTGCGATGGTGTGTTATGTGGTGCTGGATTCGAATTGCCGGCCGAAGCCATGTTTCTTCAAAAAAAGTTACTCGTTATACCCATGAAGGGACAGTATGAGCAATTGTGCAATGCGGAAGCGGCAAAACAGATGGGAGCAACCATGATTGATGGCTTAAATCTTTTACACCACCGCACAATCAACTTGTGGTTAAGTCAGGGCACGATTGTTCCAGTAGACTACCAGGATGAGACAGAGCAAATCGTTCAAACGGTATTCACTGATTTTGAGCGAAAAAACCATGAAGTCAGAAAATCACTGCTCACAGAAAAATCAACCTTCGAAAAACTTTCGGTTTTAAGGTACTTGTTTTAGGGCTTACAGTTCGCCTTTTTCGATGTAACTTCTGTACAATTCCCGTTGTGCATGAAAAGGAGGAAGGTTGCGTTCGTTATAACGGTTTTTCAAGTCCGCACTAATGTTTCTTGCCTTCACGCTTCCGCGCCATTGGAAATCAAAGATGCGTTGCAATTCCAATTGAATTTCCGGGTTTTTCACCGTCATTCCAACCTCAATACGTTGATCTAAATTGCGCTCCATCCAATCCGCACTGGTGATGATGTGAACGGGCTGACCATTATTTTCAAAGATGAAGAAACGCGCATGTTCCAAATAACGATCCACCAAACTGATTGCTTCGATGTTGTCACTCAGTCCTTTTACCCCAGGTTTCAAGCAACAAATTCCGCGAACGATGAGTTCAATTTTAACACCTGCTCGACTTGCAGCGTAAAGTTTATCAATCATTTTAACATCGGTCAAATTGTTGATTTTTATTTTAATGCTCGCTGCTTTTTTGGCTTTCGCATGTGCAATTTCTTTGTCAATTAATGCAAATAACTTGCGGCGCGTGTTAAACGGAGAAACCAACAAATTCCTGAATTGGTGACGCTCGAGGTTGTTTTCTAGTAACTTGAATACCTTATTAACCTCTAAGGATAATTCACGATCAGAACTTAGGATCGCCAAATCGGAATAAATGGTAGCGGTTTTTTCATTGAAATTCCCCGTACCAACGAAGGTGATGAATTGATCTTTTCCATCCTTTACTTTTCGGATTTGCATCAGTTTGGAATGCACTTTTAAATTGGGTACACCATAAATCACATTGGCGCCAAATTCTTTCAAACGGTTGCTCCACCACAGGTTATTTTCCTCATCAAAACGTGCCTGCAATTCAAAAATGACAGTCACTTCTTTCCCATTGAATACACATGCTAGTAGTGCATTCATGACCTCTGAGTTTTTCGCCACTCGGTAAATATTGATTTTGATGTCCTTTACCTTAGGGTCCAAGGCTGCTTCGCGCAGTATATCCACAACATGATCAAATTTTTGATAGGGAAAGTGCAAGAGTACATCTTTTTCAAAAATGACATCTAAGTGACTTTTGCCTTGCGAAAATGCCGGATGTGCTTGTGGTGGTTCAGGGTTGTAACGGTATTTGTCAATCCCGAAATCCGGAAAGGACATGAAATCCTTGAAGTTGTGGTAACGTCCTCCTGGAATGGTGTTCGTACCTATGCTGAGGTCCAACGATTTCAATAAGAAATGGAGTAAATCTTTCGGCATTTTGGCGTCGTATACAAAGCGAACGGGATCGCCTTTTCGACGTTGTTTGAGGCTCTTTTCGATTTTCTCAAAGAAAGACAAGGAAAGGTCATCATCTAAGTCCAATTCCGCATCGCGTGTGAACTTAAAAGTAAATGCGGAAATCTCATGTGGCTCAAAAATGCCGAAGATTTCTTTGAGTTGCAATCGAATGATGTCATCAATTAATATGTAATCGATTCGGTTCAATCCTTTGAGTTGAAAAAAGCGTGAATATTCACTTGGGATTTGAATCAGTGCAAAGCGTGTTTTGTTTTTATTCTCCACAATTTTTACGGCGAGGTAAATGGCATAATCGCGCAATTTCGGAAGTGGATTTTTCTTGTCGAGGATGATTGGGAAGATGACATGCTTTAAGTGCTCATTGAAGTAATTCTTAAGCACTAACAGTTGGTCCGTATTGACTTCCTGCTCGTTGATCATGAAGATTTGATCTTTTTCAAAGTCCGCTTGAATAAGGGAAAACGCCTCTTCAAACTTCTTTTGTTGTTTCATGACAACCTTGCGGATTTCTTGGTACAATTCTTCTGCATCTCCTTTAAAACCTTCGACTTTTTGTTTTCTAAGGACCGACATGCGTTTCAAGTTTGCAACGCGCACTCGGAAAAACTCATCCATGTTATTGGAATAAATTCCTAAAAAGCGCATGCGTTCGGTCAGGGGAACTGTTGGATCCATCGCCTCTTGCAAAACACGTTCGTTAAAGGAAAGCCAACTCAATTCTCGATTGATAATATTCATAGGACAAATTTCACGAAAAGCAAAGTTAATGTACTTACATTGTTCATTAAGATTATGTAAATTTATTTATAAAGAAACTAGTATTTATATCATAAAAAAAATTGTATGTTCGTGAAAAATAGGCAATTATGAATGTTAACATTATGAGAACAGCGATTTTCATGTTGTATGCTTTTTGCGCAAACTTGGGGATTTCTCAAATCATGTCCTTGCCAATACAGGCATCCATTGAAAAACGGGTTTACATGTCGACTTCAGGAAATGATTCGAATGTCGGGGATAGTTTAAATCCAGTGGCAAGTTTCACACAGGCTTTGACCCGTTTAAATCAACTTTCAAATGCACAAACCGGTGATGTTTACTCGGAAGTAGTACTTTTTGAAGGAACCTATAGCCAAGCACTTTCTCAAGCTTATTCGATGTATCAAATTGGAAGTAAAAAACTAAATGTTAGTGTTCGCGGTAGAGGAGTGGTACAATTGGATGGCTTACCGGTAAGCAATATTAGTTCGGGAGGAGGAATGATTCATTTATTGGGCAGTCGCATTTCCGTTCGAAACATTGAAGTTTTATATTCACCAGCGAATGGTGTTCGCTTTGGCTACGATTACAATGGTATAGAGGTCAATTCACACGACATCATCGTAAAAGATGTGGTCGTTTCTTCAACTTTGGGGCATGGAATTCTTGTTGGAAAAGGAGCATTAAACACCATTAATCCATTAAGTATTACTGCCATGGCAGAAAGGTTTCTCGTTGAAAATTGTGAAGTAAAGAATGCGGTAAATTTCAATATTCCTCAAGCGCAATGGGGTTCGGCAATAAAAGCATGGAATGCAAAGCACGTGAATATTCGTAATTGCCGAGTACATGACAACTCAGGAGAAGGCATTGATTTTGATTATTGTGATTCGGTTGCTGTTTACGGAAACACCTTGAAGGACAATTACGCTAACATTTACTTTGATAAGGTAACAAATGGGTGGATGTATAATAATTTTATCGAAAATGAATTAAAGCAAAGTCCAGGGATTTTATGTGCAATTGAAGCATTTACCGGCTTGATATTAAACTATTCCATCGGAAACGTGAGCATATTCAATAATGTTTTATTGAATACACAAGGGCTGCATTTTTGGCAAGGAAATTATGGAGCAAATCAACATGGGTATTTTCAGAACATTGCCATTTCGCACAATACCATCATTGGACATCAAACAGGATCCGGTTCTTGCTTACATTTTAATTACCTCACGTTTTTAGGTCAACCAGTGCCTAATGTTTCCTTTCAAAACATCCATGTTTCAAGAAACATCATTAGTGCGCCCAATGATAGTTTGAATAACGGACAGCTTTGTTTTTCCAGTATAAGTCCACAAGTTGGATTAACAGCATCCAATAATCTTTACAATTCAACTCAGGTTCCATGGTATAACGCTGCGACAGACGTGGTCATTAACCAACTTCCAAACTTCGCAGCATCGCTTGCCGAAGTAACACCTTCTTTGACAAATCCATTATTTGTCAGCACTGCACCAATATCCACGATTCTATTTGATCATTTATTTCTACCAAGGCTACAACCTAACACAAACCTTGGCGCATTAGAATTCGATCAAGGTAATGCGGGTATTTTTCCTTTGATTAGCTTCGATAAACAGCTCTATCCAAATCCAAGTTCTGGAGAAATCAAATTACCAAAAGAGTTGGCAGCAACTTGGGTAAACGTTTTGAATAAGAGTGGTCAATTAGTCATGAAAATGGAAGTTGAAAACCACGGTAAATTATCCTTAAACGAACTTCCAAACGACACGTATTTTCTTCAAACATCGAAACAAGTATATCGCTTGGTCCTGATGAATCCATAAATTTTAATCACCAAATTCACAAGGCTCACTGGTACGTTCATAGACACCGTTTCGGAAAATCCCGGTTTCAATACATGGTTCTAAACCGTAATCTACTCGTTCTTTACTCCAATAAAAGGCTCCGTCTAAGATACCCTCATTGAAATTTTTTTCCATCCATAAGTCGCCATTCCAATCATACCCTTTTTGACTGCCATGTGGTATGCCATTTTTAAAATTTAAAGAATAGCGCAAGGTATCATTTGACATATATTCATCAATTTTTTTAATGTAACCGTTTTCAAATTGATACCGAGCGATCACATTTCCAACGGAATCAAAAGCGACAGACTTTCCTGTGAATGCTTCTTCATCGACAAAAGCCATTTCTAATAAGGTGTCGCCGATGTTAATCGGGACCCACATGTATGCATCTTCTTCCCATATTCCTCTCACAATAAGTGGAGGTTGTGAGGTGCCAGTAAAAGAAAAGTAATTTCTTCCGTTTGAAATAGTTACGAGTTCTGCATTTACTTCTTGTGCAAAAACGCGCGATGGTTCCAAGAAAAATAACTGTAAAAGAATGAGGAGGATAAGTTTATTCATAAAGCAAGAAACGATTCGATCATATTTGGTTACGAAATGTTCATTTTCATCTCATCAAATATAAGATAATCTAATAAAACATAAAAATGAATGATAAATCGATGATGCAACACCGAGTAAAAGAAAGCCGAATGTTAACGAATCAAATGAAGGTGTCCCGTTACAAGCTCAGGTTTACTTTGATTCACAAAACGATACGTAATTTTATACGTATATACTCCAATTGGAGCAGAACCGTTGTTTGCAAGGGATCCATCCCAGCCAATGCTCGGATCTTGACTCGTGAAAATGTTTTCCCCCCAACGGTTAAAGATGGTCAACTCAAAACGTTCTGGAGAAATGTTTTTCCCAATCGCTTGAAAGGTGTTGTTAAACGCATCACCATCTGGACTAAACGTATTTGGAATAAACAGTGTGCCATCCTCCAAAATAGTCAATACACTGGTGATCACATCTGAGCAACCTTCATTATTACTTACTGTTAACTGGAAATTTAAACTTCCAGTAGTGTTATTAGAAAGATTAAAAAATGGATTCTGCAGGTTACTGGTTTGCACTGTTTCATTTCCTGTTGTGAACTCCCATTCCCATGTGTCGATTTGTCCTAATGATTGATCAATCAATTGAATTTCGGTTAATCCAAATTCGAGTAATTCGGGGGAGCTCGTAAACGCCGCAATTGGTTCAGGCAGGATAGTTAGATTTACGGTGATGACACTATCACAGCCAGTTGAGTTTGGAATCGTGTAAGTGAAGGTTGTGCTTTCTGAATACGTTTGACCATTCTCAAAAATGTAGTCACCACAAGATTCAATATTGAGTACGCTCGTTGTTTCTTGATTTATGGTTAAATTCAAATTGACAGTACTATCACAACCATTTGCATTCCCACCGACAATCGTGTATTGCGGTGCATTTGTGGAAGAGGTGTAAGTAATGCCATCAATCCATGTGAAGCTTTCACAAGCACTTTGAACATCTGATCCAACGGTATTCGGACTTATCGATAAGTTTAAGGTCACCAAAGAATCACAACCACCGCTATTGGTTAAGGTAACGCTTGGGCTTCCTGGTCCATTTAACGTTAACCCATTCCATTGATAAGGAAATTGGTCGTTGCAAACTGTTTGATTGATTGTCACATTGTTAGGAACACAAGCACCGCAACAGTTACCTGCTTGGGCACTAACATTCAATGGGGTACTGCTATCCCAACAATTGTATTGAACGTTGAGTCCGCGAAGGACTCCGCCAAATTGCGATTGAAAGTACGCTAAAACTTGATCAACGGTATTACATCCACCTTGATTCGCATTCACATTGCAACTGTAAAGACAGATAATTCCATTGTTCCATCCGTTCGGAATGTTGAAATAATTTGGATTCGGTGGACTAATAATAGTTACCGGAGGAGCAACATTTACGGTGAGTATAGCAGGATTAATTCCTGTAAAACTCGAGGTGTTAATAGGGAATCCACAATTATTGTTGTTTTGTGCGGAGTTGAATCCTGCGTAAAGAACTTCTGTTAGAGTGTTAACAAACGGACCACTGAACGTCACATTCACCGGCTCATAGGTACAAATACCAATTTTTAAGTTGGGGATGTTTTGATCCACCACAATGTTCAGATTACCACCATCATAATTGGCAAATAAAATCCAATTTCCGCTGGGATCGCAATTTGGTGTAAAGCTTGACTGCGCATACATCTTATTCAAAAAGTGGAGAGATAGAATAAACGTAAATACAGTAAGTAAAAGGTTTTTCATTTTCATGACAAAAAACAGTTTCATTTTCTAAATTCCTGAACAATTGACCTTTATTTTTGTTTTAATTAAAACGTATCATGATAAAAAATATATTCTTTTTAGTTTTACTATGTGTGAGTTCATTTTTTTCCTCGGCACAAACCAATGTGTCAGGTGGAATTTACCAGAATGCCACTTGGAGTTTAGCTGGAAGTCCCTATATTGTCAACGGTTCTGTAGTTGTTTTTCCTGGAAAAACCTTAAACATTGAACCGGGAGTTGAAATTCTCATCAACAATCAAACGAGTAGTAACATCTACATAGAAACGCGTGGAACCATCAATTGCGTTGGAACCGATGCACTTCCGATTAAAATCCATGCGATGTACGACACGATGAATAACGCAGCTTGGCAAGGATTTGTCTGCACGAGTTCACAAGGAGGAGTTTTGAATGCCGATCGTTTCCATATTTCCAATGCGTACTTTCCCTTTTCTTACGAGACTCCATTGTCGAACTACAATTACACAAACTGTACCTTCAAACGCTGTTTCCAAGCAGTAACCGTAGGTGAATCAGTGAATTTATCCAATTGTCAGTTCATCGACAACGAAGTGGGAGTATACGGCTGGGCTAACTTTACGATTAATGATTGTTTGTTCAAAGAAAATACGACTTCCATTTACGCGTATGCATCGGTATTGACAATGACCAACTCCGATTTTATAGACAATCAGATTGGACTTAGTTTC
>CANHMH010000104.1 GCA_947461635.1 Flavobacteriales bacterium
AACATTCGAACTGCTTGTTTGAACTGATTTCCTCTGTCTTCGTAGTTTTCGAATAAATCAAAACTTGCACAAGCAGGAGAAAGCAGCACCGTTTCGTCTTTTTTAGCCAAGCGGTAACCAAAAGCAACTGCTTCCATTGCTGATTTTGCTTCAACGATCGTTTCGACAATTCCGGAGAATGCTTCTATGATTTTTTGGTTATCCTCACCTAAACAAACGATTGCTTTCACTTTATCGCGTACCAGTTGAGCCAATTCAGCATAATCATTTCCTTTATCAACACCACCTACAATCCAAACAGTTGGATTTTCCATGCTTTCTAAGGCAAACCACGCAGAATTGATATTCGTCGCTTTTGAATCGTTAATAAACTCGATTCCGTTTACTTTTGCGACGAACTCCAAACGGTGTTCCACATTCGTAAAGTCCTCTAAACTCTCGCGAACAATATCCTTGCGGATTTCTACTAATCTTGCTGCGATCCCTGCGGCAAGAGCGTTTTGGGTATTGTGCTTACCCTTTAAAGCTAATTCATGTATTGACATGGCGAATTGTTGGTTTATATTGATTATTAGTTGTTTGTCTATTGCATATGCTCCAGGATTTTGTTCTTCCTTCAAAGAGAAGGGAGCAAGATTGACTGGAGGATTTCTTTTTTTCATTTCACTTGAAATGAGGGGGTCATCCGCGTTGAAGATGAACCAATCTTCGTTTGTTTGATTTTGAACAATGCGAAATTTCGAGTTCACGTAATTTTGCATGTCGTATTCGTAGCGATCTAAATGATCAGGAGTTATGTTCGTCAGGACAGAAATATTGGCATGAAAATCATGCATGTCATCTAATTGAAAAGAACTCAATTCAATCACGTACCACGCATGGTCACCTTCCGCCACTTGTTTCGCAAAGCTATATCCAACATTCCCTGCTAATCCAACATCCAAACCTGCATTTTTCAGGATGTGATGTGTTAACATGGATGTGGTCGTTTTGCCATTACTTCCGGTAATACAAATTGTTTTACCCGTCGAATAGTATCCTCCAAATTCAATTTCCGAAATAACTTTTATTCCCTTTTCACGAATGGCTTTCATGACAGGCGTTTTTTCAGGAATTCCAGGAGATTTTATGATTAAATCAGCATTTAAAATTCGCTCCATGGAATGTTTCTCCTGTTCCCATTCTACATTGAGTTTATTCAATTCATGTTGAAAAACCTCTTTAATCACTGAAAAATCCGAAACAAAAACATTCCATCCTTTTTGGACAGCCAATACAGCTGCGCCAACACCGGATTCACCAGCGCCAAGAATGACCATATTTTTATTTTGACCGTTCACTTCTATCTTAATTTTAGGGTTACGATGGTAACAACTGCTAACAACACTGCGACAATCCAGAAACGAGAAACAATCTTCGCTTCATGAATTCCTTTTTTCTGATAATGGTGATGTAAGGGCGCCATTAAGAATATTCTGCGTCCTTCTCCAAAGCGTTTTTTCGTTAATTTAAAGTAAGCCACTTGCATAATGACTGAAAGGTTCTCGATGAGGAAAATCCCGCATAAAACAGGTATCAGTAATTCCTTGCGAATGGCAATAGCGAATACCGCAATGATTCCACCAAGCGCTAAGCTTCCAGTGTCACCCATAAACACCTGAGCTGGAAAAGAATTGTACCATAAAAAACCGATGCAAGCGCCAACAAAAGCTGCAATAAAAATCACCAATTCCTCAGCATTTGGAATGTACATTACACCGAGGTAATCAGCAAAATTCGCATGTGAACTAACATAAGCAAGAATGGCAAGCGCCATCCCTACAATCGCAGATGTTCCAGTTGCGAGCCCATCGAGGCCATCCGTCATGTTAGCACCATTTGAAACAGCAATGACAATAAAAATGACGATAGGAATGAAGAGTAACCAACCGTACGATTTATGTAAATCACCGATCAACCAATTGTAGTTAAATTCATTCCCGCGAATAAATGGAATCGTGGTAGTCATATCATCGGTCTTGATCCATTTGAAATGTTCACCTTGATTTTGCACGTGTAAATGCGTCACGAATTTTTCATCCTGTTGCAACTGGTACGTAGCTGAAACACGTTTGTGAACAACCACATCATCCGAGAAGTATAAAATACATCCAACGATTAAACCAACTCCAATTTGACCAATTACTTTAAATGTTCCTTTTAATCCTTCTTTGTTCTTTTTAAATACTTTGATGTAATCGTCTAAAAAACCAATAAGTCCGAGCCAAATAGTAGCAAGAATCATGGTGATTACATAAATGTTATGAAGCTTTGCGAATAAAAGAACCGGAATCAAAATGGCTGCAAGAATGATGATCCCGCCCATCGTTGGTGTTCCAGATTTTTCAATTTGTCCTGCTAGACCTAAATCACGAACCGTTTCGCCAATTTGTTGCTGACGTAGTTTGTTAATGATTTTCTTTCCAATCACTATGGAAACGATAAGAGAGAAAATCAAGGCTAGTCCTGCTCTAAAGGAAATGTACTGGAACAATCCTGCTCCGGGGAAATCTAAAGAATCGAGGTAGTCAAATAAGTAGTATAGCATCTGATTATTTTTTCAAATGGTTAAAAAATTCTTCTGTCAGTTTAAAATCATCAAAGTCATACTTCACTCCGTTGATTTCTTGGTATTTTTCATGTCCTTTGCCTGCGATTAACACAATATCTCCTGCTTGCGCGAGCATGATAGCTGTTTTGATGGCTTGCGCGCGATCGACGATTGTCAGTGCGTTTTGACCTCCATCCGTTGAAAGTCCTGATTCCATATCTTTCAGGATTGATTGAGGATCTTCGGTACGTGGGTTATCAGAAGTTAAAATAACTTGCTGACTTTTTTTCGCGGCAATTGCAGCCATCACTGGGCGTTTTTCTCTATCTCGATCTCCACCACAACCGACAACTGAAATGACTTTTTGTCCTTCCTTTCGAATGGCAGCTATTGTATTTAACACGTTTTCTAGTGCATCTGGTGTATGAGCATAATCGATGATTGCCGTTATTCCACCTTGACTTCTTAGGTATTGGAATCTACCTTCAACAGAGCCTAAATTGCTCATCCCCCTGAGAACATCAAATGAATCTAATCCAAGTAGCGTACTTACACCATACACAGCCAAAAGATTGAGTGCATTAAACTCACCGACCAAGCGAGAACAAAGTTCAACACCATTGATCGTCAAGGTTAATCCTGAAATCTCATTTTCTAGCACTTTACCTTTAAAATCCGCTGGCGTTTTCAATGCAAAGCTTCTTTTCTCGGCTTTGGTATTTTGCAGCATAACTGAACCATTTCGGTCATCACCATTTATCAGTGAAAAGGAATTGGCATTCAATCCATCAAAAAATTGCTTTTTCACACGAATGTATTCTGCAAATGTTTTGTGGTAATCCAGGTGATCGTGCGTGATATTCGTAAAAACGGCACCAGTATATGAAATCCCGTGGATTCTTTGTTGATGGATGGCATGTGAACTCACCTCCATGAAACAATACGTACAACCTTGTTCCACCATTTCACGCAACAACGCATTTAAGCGAATTGGATCTGGCGTCGTATGAGTCGAAGGACTTGTCTTGGAACCAATTTTATTCACAACGGTAGAAATCAATCCACTTGTATGACCTAGACTCATAAATAAATCATAAAGCAGGGTCGTTGTCGTGGTTTTTCCATTCGTGCCAGTGATTCCAACTAATTTTAATTCCTGCGATGGATTGCCATAAAATGCACACGCTAACTCCGCAAGTGCTGTATCTGTTTTTGAGACAAGTATAATAGTCGCATCCGATGGCAGACTTACACTCTTCTCTACTACAAAATCACGGCAACCTAATTCATATGCGGATTGAATAAATTGATGTCCGTCATTAAGTGTTCCAACTATAGCAATAAACAGACTTCCTTCATTGGCACTTCTTGAATCAAACGTCAAGGAAGAAATTTCCATAGCAAGATTTCCTTGAAGAACTTCAAAGGAACTATTCTTAAGAAGGGTGGAAAGTACTTGCATGTTATTTTAAAGAAATTTTAATTAATTGACCTTTTACCAATGGATTTCCAGCAGGAACAGATTGAGATTTCACCACTCCTTTACCCGACATATGAACGATTAATCCAGCAGATTCCAATAGATACACCGCATCCTTCGCCGTTAGTCCAGTGACGTCTGGTACTAACTTTTTATGAATTTTCTTTGCATTGATGTGGATGGAACCTTTTAAGGTGTCAGACTGAATCCACTCGTTATCGTTATTCAATTGGTATCGTAAATTGAATGACTTTAATATTTGAGTAACATCACGGCTTGCTGCTGCTTTCACTTTTGGAAGGTCCGATGATTTGACAGCACGTTTTGAATTCACAGCCTTGTGATATTGCAAAGCAGACGCATAAACTTTATTAGCGATTTCTGCGAAAACAGTTCCAGATACGCGTGCTCCGTAATACTCTCTCTTTGGTTTCGAAATAACCACAATACAAGAGTAGATTGGTTTGTTTGCAGGGAAATAACCAACGAAAGAAGCTTGATAAAAACTCATTTTCTCGTCATTAAATTTTTTGTTGTCGCCCAAAAGTTTCGCCGTTCCCGTCTTACCCGCAATCGTGAAAAAAGAACTTTTTAAATCATGACCAGTTCCATTGGTCATGACACCTTCCAAACAAGACCTCATTACCGCAAGTGTGCTTTTAGAGCAGATTTGATCTTTAATAATGACAGGCTTAAACGTTTTAATCACGTTTCCTGATCTCTTAATTTGTTGCACAAACTGTGGTCGAACAAGCGTCCCGTTATTTGCGACAGCGTTATAAAAAGCCAGTGTTTGAATTGGAGATTGTTTTAACTCGTATCCGATAGACATCCATGGAATGGACATTGCGGACCAGCCAGTCATCCCTGGTTTACGAACAAATGGTTTTTTCTCACCTTCTATATCGATTCCCAACTTTTCAGTCAAGCCAAAAGTCGCTAAGCGTTCAATAAATTTTTCAGGTTCTGAACGGTAGGCTTTGTAACAAATTTGAGCAATAACATTCGAGGATTTCTCAAATGCTTTTTTGATGGTGATTGTGCCATAGCCCATTCCATGGTTGGAATCAGATAATTTTCCGCCAGCGATGGAATACCTTCCACTTGCATTTACCTTGTCCGTGATCTTAAACTTTTTGTCCTCAAGTCCTGCCATGATGGAAGCTAACTTATACGTGGATCCTGGAACTTCTGCATTTCCGATGGCAAAGTTGTATGATTCGGCGTATCCTCCCTTTTCTTGCTTTGATAAATTCGCAATCGCACGAACGAAGCCAGTTTTAACATCCATTACAATGACACAACCCTCTTGTGCGTTCATGTAAATCATTTGCTTTTCTAGTTCAGAATGTGCTACTTCTTGAATTTCCTTATCAATCGATGTAATAACCGTTGCGCCCTCTACAGCATCCTTAATGATTTTACCTGTTTTTTTCCATCCGGAAGAAATGCGTTGTTCGAGTTCGATTCCATCTTCCCCTTTCAAGTAATGATGAAAAGCACCTTCTATCCCAACTTTGTATTCTTTTTTGTCAAATTTGTAATAGCCAAGGGTCCTACTTAACATGTTACCGTATGGTTTTTTACGTAAAATAGTTTCCTCGTTATCGATGATTCCGCCCTTCATTTGACCTTCTTTGAAGATAGGCAACTTGTTTAACATTTTTCGCTCGTCGTTTGTAACGCGTTTACGAATTAAGAGGTAACGTGATTTACGTTCACGTGCACTGCGGATTTCGTTTTCATATTCACGTGCAGACTTTTCGGGATACATGCGATGCAATCCAGCCGTTAATCCTGCTATTTCAGCATCGAATAACTTCTGATCCACAACAGTCGCATCCATGTGGATGTCGTAAAATGTAACTGAAGTAACGAGTGGAATTCCATTCATATCCAAAATCTCTCCCATTCTAGGCACCCTTTTAACCGTTTGAACGGGTAATTTCTTATCAACAGAACCAAACAGCGATTCTCTTCCCTCGAGCTGCAAAGAGATGGTCGTGTAAAGCACCACAAGTATTAAAAACACAAATGTGAAGTAAATCGTATAGGCACGATGTTTCAAGAATTTTTTATCCAAGTCCTTACTCATTGTTTTTTCGTTTCAAACGAATGACTTTCGTTGCGTTTTTTGTTTCCTTTATTTCTCTTGACTCTAACTTTTCTGCTAGCTTGTATCTTCTCGTTCTCAATTCAAGTCTTGCTTTTGCTTCAATGTATTCTGCGGCATTTTGATCCAATTCTTTTTGTGCGTTATCCAAGTCTTTATTCACCTGTTTCCCGTAATATCCTTTTGCTACGAGTAGAATCAATAGAAACATGATGAAGAATATGTAATTCAAATTATTCAAGACAAATTCTTTCGTGAGAAAGTCGCCATTCAATATTTGGGTAAAGGCTGATGCTTTCGATGTGCTTTTTTCGCTTTTCGAAGGCTTCGGCTTTTCCGACTTTGGTGCTTTACCACCTGTTATGTATTCATCTTCATGCATTCTTCTCTGCAATTCTAAGTTTCGCGCTGCGTGCTCGTGGATTTCGTTCATTCTCTTCGTCAGAGGAGACAATTGGGTGTCGCACAATTTCCGTTAAAGGTTTTTGAACATTGCCAAAAAAGTCTTTTTCGATTTCACCGGAGAAAGACCCACGTTTCATGAAGTTTTTCACTGGACGATCCTCTAATGAGTGATAGGAGATCACTACTAACCTTCCACCAGGCGCCAAAACGTCCGCAGCTTGAGTCAACATATCTTCTAAAACCTGTAATTCTTGATTTACCTCTATGCGAATAGCTTGAAATACTTGCGCATAGAATTTATGATCCTTAAATTTCGGAGCGAAGCGTTTTAACATGTGCATTAAATCACCTGTTGTTGCAATCACACCATCCGCTCTTTTTCGGATGATTTCCGAAGCAATTCCTCTGGCATTTTTCAATTCGCCGTAATTTCTAAAGATGCGATTGAGCTCGTGTTCTTCGTATTCGTTTACCACATGAAATGCTGACTTACCCGACTGTTGATTCATGCGCATATCTAAAGGTGCACTTTCACGGATTGAAAATCCACGCTCTCCTGTATCGAATTGATGTGATGAAACACCTAAATCAGCAAGGATTCCATCCACGTGATTCACGCGTAATAATTGCAAGTGATTTTTAAGGAACGCAAAATTCGCTGCGACGAAATGGAAATTTGGAGCTTCCCACGCATTTTTCTTCGCGTCGGAATCTTGATCAAAGACAATGAGTTTACCCTCAGGATTTAATTGCTCAAAGATGGCACGTGCATGTCCACCCCCGCCAAAAGTCACATCGACATACGTACCGTTAGGTTTAATAACCAAGGCATCTATGCTTTCTTGAAAAAGAACCGGTATGTGATAGTTAGTATTATTCTCCATTGTCCAAATCACCCATTACTTCATCCGCCAAATCAGCGAAATCAGCCATGTTTCCTTCAATCATATTGAAGTATTTGGATTTGTCCCAGATTTCAATTCTGTCGTTGTATGCGATAAGCATCACTTCAGAAACTAATCCCACGCGCTCCATGTGAGCGATTGGAATTAATAAACGTCCCGCGTTATCTAATGCCAATTGTTTTGCCCCTTGATGGAACAAACGATAGAACATACGATTTTGCGGTTTAAACAAATTCAATTTAGAAAGTTTCGCGCTAATTTGCTCCCAATCGGTAAGCGGGTATAGCGTCAAACAGTCTTCAAATCCTTTGTTCAACATGAAATCTCGCTGGGACGCAGGAGGAAGTTGCTTCCGTAATCCGGAAGGCAAAAGAAATCGGCCTTTTTCATCCAATTTCACTTCAAATTCTCCTACTAATCCTGCCATAGCTTTATAATGGGTAAAATTAGTGGATTTCTACCACTTTTTACCACTGGATTTTTAAATGTTAATAACTTCTAACGTT
>CANHMH010000105.1 GCA_947461635.1 Flavobacteriales bacterium
ATTGTACGGAGTTTAATAACAGTGTAATGACACTAATAAAAATCATCACAAAGAGAATCGGAATGAAGTGACTGCCAACCCATGTTTCCTTGAATCGAACCCCCGGAATGCTATTCACAAAACTTAAAATAATGGGGTCAAACGTGAGTCCTTCGCGGTACATCACAAACAAGAATGAAGTAAAAACAACGAATGTTCCAGCATCTGGTTGAAGTAAAATCAGGACCATTGGAACAAGTAAGATCGCACTTGCCGTCATGACACTACTGATGTTTTGTTGCTTCACACTGATTTCACTGATGTACTTAGCTAATAACAGTGCGGTTGATATTTTAGCGAATTCGGCAGGCTGAATACCCATGGTTCCAATCCCGATCCACGCTCGGGCACCGTGAACAGCAGGCATAAACAATACGATTACAAGTAGAAATAAAGTAAATCCATATATGGGAAAGGCAAATCGCCGGTAAATATCGGAGTCAATTAAAAAAACGATGATTCCTAAAAACAAAGACACGACAATCCAAATGAGTTGTTTTCCATACATCATCGAGACATCATAGATAGCTGGATGTAAATCATCGTATGCAACGGAGTAGAGGGTAGCCATACCTGTTACCAACATCACCATAAATGTGATGAATAAAGGCCAATCTAAGTGTTCAACTAAGCTTTCTTCCTTTCTCATTCTCCGGGGCTTGAAATGTAGGCTAATTTAGCATCGATAATGCGCTTCTCTTTTTCCTTATCTGAGATTTTACGTTTGATGTATTTCTCGATCATGAGGCTTGCAATTGGCGCTGCCCATGTACCACCAAATCCGGCATTCTCAACGAAAACAGCTATGGCAATTTTTGGATTATTCATCGGAGCAAAAGCAATGAATACGGAGTGATCTTCTCCATGTGGATTTTGCACCGTACCGGTTTTCCCACAAATTAAAATATTTTCAAGTCGTGCCATACTCGCCGTACCACCGCTTTCATTCACCACTCGTCGCATTCCTTCAATTACTGGAGAAAAGTAACGCGAGTTCACCATTGTCCGTTTTTTCGTTCGGTAAATCGCTAATGGTCCTTTTCTACCAATCGACTTCACAAAGTGAGGGACGTAATACCATCCCTTGTTAGCAATGATTGCCGCAATATTCGCCATGTGTAACGGCGTTAGTTTCACTTCTCCTTGTCCAATGGAAATAGATCTAATCGTTGAGAAGGCCCATTGATGATGACCATACCACTTGTCATAATATTTTGCATCGGGAATCAATCCGGGTCGTTGACCAGAAATATCGGCGTCCAATGTTTTACCTAATCCGAAGCTATTCATATATCGGTGCCATTTGTTGAGACCGTATTCTGCATCGGCGAATGTTCCTTTTTTCTTCCCTTGTTGAATGATGCGACGAACGACTGCGTAATAGTAAGGATTACACGAATATTGAACTGCTTCGGCCACATTACGTGCGGATGGATGATTGTGACAACCTACCATGCTTTTATCACAGGGAAATCCTGAGTTTTCTGTTATAACCTCTTCCTGCATTCCAATTAAGGATTGAACTAACTTGAAAATGGATCCAGGCGGATATTCAGCTTGTAAGGGCCGAGGAAACAATGGCATGTTTTTATTTAACGCGAGTTTTGGATAGTTTTCGCTTATATTTCGTCTTCCAACCAACATATTAGGATCGTATGATGGAGCAGACACCATGGCTAATATTTCACCAGTTGAAGGCTCAATAGCAACAATACAACCTTTTTTGTTTTTCATTAATTTCTCTCCATAGGACTGAATAATCATGTCCATTCCCAATTTTAATGGTTCTGCTTGACGAGCTGTAGTATCGTATTTTCCGTCAGCAAATGGTTCAATCGCGTTGTTCAAAGCGGAGGTAACGATGTACTTGATTCCTTTTCTACCGCGTAGATCTCGCTCATAGAATTTCTCGATACCAGAACGTCCAATATTATCTCCGGGTCTATAAAACCGATCTTCATCAACTTCCTCGCGGTTCACCTCGGATAAATACCCCATGATATTTGCTCCGCTTTTGAATGGATAATTCCGCATGCTCGTCACTTTTTCATAAAAACCAGGGAAATTCTCTAAGTGAGGAGCAATACTGGAAATCTCTTCCAGGGTTAATTCCTTTAAGAAAGGGTATTTGCGTATTTTTTGATAATTGGACGTGCGTTTGCCGGTAATTTTATTGTAATAAGTCCCCTCTCCTTTCACAATTTCTTTAAAACGTTCCCGAACATCTTTCACCGTCCAACCAATGAGTTTTGCAAAAGCAGCTGTGTCAAGATTCTTAATTTCATCTTCGACCATCATCAAGTTGAAATAGGTGCGATTCGATACGATTTTCATCCCATTTCGATCAAATACAACCCCTCTTGGCGGCGTAATTTCAATTCGTTTTTCTGCTACTTCATGTGCGCGAAGTGTCCAGGTATCATCAACAACTTGCATGTAGAACAAACGAAACGTGTACAGGAATCCCACCAAAATGATGAAAGATAAGATAACGTAACGCCTGATGTCGAAATTCATTTTGTCTTGGATTTTTTAATCAAGAAGCTTTGTAATAATAAACAGATCAAAAAGGAAGGAACAGTACTAAAGAGTGTTTTTTGAAGTACAAAAAACAGTTGATTCAACTCAAAGCTCTCTATTAAGAAGAACCAAAAATGATGTGTGAGCAAAAGTATCCCAAAGACAAAAGTGAACCACCGATTCCCCATGTCGAAGACATTCGGTTCTTTTAAAGGGTCATAACCTTCACGCGGACCATAAAACTTGAAAACAATCGGACGGAAATAGGCCATCATGACTAAAGAAGAAGCGTGAAGTCCATATGTGTTTGAAAAAATATCAATAACAATTCCCATCAAAAATGCCAAGCCCATCAAAGAAATTACGCCCAATTCAAAAGGCAGTAACATAATAAAGAGTGGATGAATCATCAGGTGGAAACCGTAACCAATTTCCAATTGATTGAAAATTAAGGTTTGCAATACCACAAACACAATGAATCGAATGATATTTTTGCTTAGGTTATTCATCTCAGTAAATCTTCTTCTTCATCCGGTGGAATTTGACCCTCTAGTTCATGCTGTTCCTCAATCATCAAGTTTTTAACAACGTAAACACGTTGTAATGTTCGGTAATCCTCTGAATAGCGTATAACAACATTCCAAAGTGGCTCTCCTTCGATGGATTCAATTCGTTCCACTTTCCCAACTGGAATTCCTTTCGGGAAGATACCTGAACCACCACGTGTTACAACACGCGACCATTTTTTAATTCGTAGGTCATTGGAAATTCCATCAATGGAACCACGTCTCGGATCGTGTCCATCCCATTTCAAAATACCTGAAAGGTGAATAGGTTCAATAACGACATCGATGTTAATGTCTTTCGTTAAAACAGATTTTACCACACAATAATGTTCGCTGACATTGTGAACGATTCCCACCACTCCTTTATCTGAAAACACGCCCATATTTGGCTGTACACCTTGCTTCGTTCCAATGTTGAGTGTGAAATAGTTATTTCTCCTCGTCACGGTTGAGTTAATCACGGTACCTGGAATATAGGTGTATTGTTGCTGAAAAACAGTGTCCTCTACTTTAACTTTTCCTGCACTCAAAGTATACATAAACTCTGGAAGACGCTCGCGTAAACGAATGTTTTCATGCTGCAAAGCGTAATTGTTTTTACTTAAATCAAAATGCTTGGTCACATCGTTTTCCCACGTAAGAACTTTTGCCGTAACATTCGATGCGGTAGTTAAATATTGACTTCTAGGAAAACTCAAAAACTGCACATAAATCACAAGCGAGATCACTTGCAATAATGCAAAGATTAAAAAGATTTGAAATCGACGTAAAAAGGCAATTAAGTTGCGCATAAAAGCAAAGGTAATGAATGCGATTAAGAACCCTTCATTCTAAGTTTGATTGATATTAACAAAATAGGGGAATTTATTAATAATGGGATAATTAGTGACACTGATTTTTTTATCGATTTAGTTTAAACAAGTTTCACTTTACTCATCAAGCGATTTTTCACAATAAATTGAATAATTAGCACATTAGTTCATTAGCACATTGTCACATTGGTTCATTAGCACATTAAAACATTAACTAATTAAACCAGGATTACTCGCTATCGCTCGTGTTCCCTGTTGGGTGTCGCTTCAAAGAATCTAAAAGCTAAGCTGCTGAGCATCTTTGGCTTTTTTTGTTTCACGTCGCGAACAAAAGCAAGCTTTTGAAGCGCGTGTAAACAAAAAAAGCCAGCCTAACGGCTAGCTTTTCAGTTCTTTGGCGGAGAGAGCGGGATTCGAACCCGCGATAAGCTTTAGACCTATACACACTTTCCAGGCGTGCTCCTTCAACCACTCGGACACCTCTCCAGGTATTTTATGGAGTGCAAAAGTAATGAAAAGTTCTGATTACTCAAGAACCATAGATCAGAAGTCCTATGGAGAAGTAAATAAATAATCCAATGATATCATTTAAGGTAGTCACGAATGGACCAATTGCTAAGGCTGGATCTACCTTGTAACGATTTAAGACTAATGGGAATAAAGTCCCGAAAATAGCTGCAAATAAGATGACAGTGAACAAAGAGATACTAACAACAATCCCCAGTTCTGAGTTTTCAAAAACGGAGGCTACGCCAAAAATCAAGGTGGCTAAAAACAGTCCGTTGAGTAAGCCAACTTTTGCTTCTCGCCATAATTTTGGTAGAATTCTTCCTAAATCTTTATCACCGCGCGCTAATGATTGAACAACAATTGCGGATGATTGCACCCCCACATTTCCTCCCATGGCGGTAATTAAGGGAATGAAAAAGGCCATTGCAGGAATTTTTGTGATGCTTCCTTCGAAATTTGAAATGACTTTTGCTCCAATAGTCCCACCAACCATGGCAATGACCAACCAAGGCAATCTAGAACGACTTATCCGCCAAGTGCTTGCGTTTGAATCTACGCTATCAGTAATACCCGTTGCCATCTGGAAATCTTTATCCGCTTCCTCTTTGATGTAATCGACAACGTCATCTAAGGTAATGCGTCCAACAAGTTTGTTTTGGTAATCAACAACTGGAACAGAAACTAAGTCATATTTTTCCATTACCATAGCAACTACTTCAGCTGAATCACTTGCTTTGACAGAAATAATTTTCTTAGACTGATAAATGTCTGCAATTTTTGTTTTGGCGTTGGCAAATAACAAGCGTTTCAAAGACAAGACACCCAAAAGGCGATCCAGCTCATCTACAACGAAAATATTGTATACTTTTTCAACGTCCTCAGCTTGTTTGCGCAGCTCAATAATGGCACGGTTGACTGGCCATGAAACGTGCGCTTGAAAGAACTCCTTTTGCATGAGTCCACCCGCTGTATCATCGTCGTAATTTAATAGATCAACGATGTCTTCGGCAGCTTCATCATCCTCCATTTGAGAGATGACTTCGCGAATCTTTTCTTCCGTTAAATCACCGAGGATATCTGCGGCATCATCGGAATCTAAGTTTTCGAGCTGGTCTGCAATTTCTTTGGAGGATAAAGACGCAAGGAATCGATCGCGAATTTCTTCATCCAACTCCATGAGGATGTCGGCCTGCGTTTCTTCATCCACTAAGAAATAGATGTACCTCGCTTCATCATTGGTAAGCGTATCGATGATCTCGGCTACCTCAGCGTGGTGAAGTTCAAGTACGTTTTCGTGAATCCAAGATAAATCTTGCTCTGCGATTTTTGTACGCAGCAATTGAATAAAATCCTTGGTTAGTTCGAAACGCACGTTCAACTTTTTGCCAAAGATACGCAATTGCCCTAGAAAGGTTTAATTTATAGCATGATGAAATCGTTAAGGAACGAAATCGAAGCAATTAATCGTGACAAAGTTCTTCTACTTGATGGAAAAGATCGTGTGCTTTTGTCATTTCTTTTAACAGTACTTCATCTTTGGCATTTTTTTCTACCAATTCGTAGATTTTCTCGCATTGTTCTTCCAAATTAGCCAATGCTTTATGAACGGCTGGTTTATCTTTAGAAACAGGTGGTTTAGAAGCACTAACCAATATTGCTTTTGCTAAAAGTTCTCCGGCACGTGTTCTCAAAGGAACAAAATTTCCATCTTCGCAAGGATGAAAGGTTTGCGCCATTACTTTATGAAAATCCTTTAAGGCCATCCAATTGTCTTTTTCAATCTCACTCAGCAAAGGATCTACCAATGCTTTTGCGTATTTATCTGAAACAATTCCCCAGTCGATGAGGTTGAAGATTCCGCTTAAATAATCTGCGCGTTTGTTTTGGTATTGCAAGTAATACGCATGTTCCCAAACATCAATCCCTAAAACTGGAATTCCACGGTCTTTTGCTACATCCATGATTGGATTGTCTTGGTTGCCTGTACTTGTCACCATTAATTTTTTGTCTGGTGTAACAATTAACCATGCCCATCCTGATCCGAAGCGTGTACTTGCAGCTTGTGTTAATGCCTTTTTTAAGGAATCCATGCTTCCGTATTGTGCTTTGACTGCTTCATTAAATGCTTCTTGAACTAAACTGGTTTGCTTGTCTTTCGGCGCTAAAATTTCCCAAAATAAACTGTGATTGTAATGTCCACCGGTATTGTTTCGAATCGCATCCGAACGAAAACTTGCGTCCATCAACAATTGGTTCATGCTAAGCGTTGCTAACTTCGTTCCGGCTAATGCTTTGTTCAAATTAGTCACATATGCTTGATGGTGTTTACTATGGTGGATTTCCATTGTTTGTGCATCAATTGATGGTTCATAACTAGCATAGCTATAAGGCAATGCTGGTAAATTGTATTCTTGCGAAAACAATAAGGTATTCAAAGAAATGAACAGAATGGAAATAAGTGCTTTCATGTGTTTTTTTACAAAGTTAAGCGAAAAGAAGCGGGAAAAACGGTGAAGTCTGTTAATGACTCGTTAAATGTTTTGCAAGTCGACCATGCGCATGGCGATAAACGCTTTCAATACGCGTTCACCCACGTTTGGAACATCAATATGGATCAAATAAACACCTCCTGCAACCGGAATATCTGCATGATTGGTCAGTGTCCAGTCTTGATACGTCAAGGGGTTATCCTTTTTAATGGTCTTCACTAGTTTGCCACCAGTTGTATAGATTTTTATGGTGCAACGCTCAGGTAAATTTGTAATCTTTACCCGATTATCTAGTTTATTACGTTCATACTCCGAAAATGCCAAATACGGATTCGGCACGACATTAATCATGGAAAGTGCTTCTTTTAATTGGTCTTTCGATCCAACTTTCGTTGCGATGTCATCCATGGACCAACCATACATTGGTTTTCCTCCATTTTCTCCTGATCCAACAAAGTTTTTGTATTCCTTATTGATGCGCAATTTGATGGTCACATCCGTAGACAATAGACTTTGTCCAAAGTTCAACATTGGGTACGAAACCCAAGCTAAACTTCCGTACATCTCACGTTTTGCTGTATTGTCGTTTGCTTCAACATCCAACCATTTGTTGCGTAAGAAGTTTGAACTTACGTTCTCTCCTTCAGATGGAACATACGCAGGGAAGTCAAATCCATTATTGAAGCCATTGATGGTTTTCTGCTTGTAACTGAATACGTATACTGGGTGCATTCCACCCATTAATGGTGTTCCAACATTGCTCACCAAGCGATCAGTTGGATTCCATTGCATATCCGCTCCGTTCTCTCCACCTAAGAATGAGTTCTCACCAAAGGCCATGTACAAACGTGCTCCTGATTCTAAGTCAATCGCATAACCTGGGAACCAACCCATTCCAGTTGTTCCTGATCCGTCTGGATTACC
>CANHMH010000106.1 GCA_947461635.1 Flavobacteriales bacterium
GTTGGATTCCATTGCATATCCGCTCCGTTCTCTCCACCTAAGAATGAGTTCTCACCAAAGGCCATGTACAAACGTGCTCCTGATTCTAAGTCAATCGCATAACCTGGGAACCAACCCATTCCAGTTGTTCCTGATCCGTCTGGATTACCGTTTTTGTCCACACTTGGACTCTTACGCATTGCTCCTGGAGCACATCCACCGATGTTCAATCCTGCGTTGCGCCCTAGTTCAATTACTGGAACACGTGTCCATTTGCTCTTATCACTTGTGATCACGATGTTCACACTTGGCAAGAAGCTGATGGATGCATTTTGCTTACTAGAAGCAGTATAGTTTCCAAAATATGCTAATGGCATGTAGTCAGCTTGGTGTCCAGTCAAACGATGTGGAGCAACTGTTCCCTCCAAGATACTTTCGTACGCTTGTTTTGGATCAACATCTCCTTCATCCGGGTAGTTACATGGATTTAAATAAGTAGGTCCATCAGGTAAACATTCGTATCCTTGATCTCCCACTGTACTATTCGGAGCATAATCCCCTGAACGAATCCAGTTTGTTGGGAAATAAGAATCATTGTCAGAAACACCCGTTAACCAACGTTTTGATGAATCTGCGAACTCAATCGAAGACTCGATCATGTCCGTAGTTTTGCTTGCGAGGTTACCTGTTCCAACTGGGAAATAATATTTATTTTGATAAATCTGAACGGAGATTCCCCAATCAGGAATGATTTGTTCATTGTCACCAGCAATGGTGTTTTCAGAACTCACTGAATCTATTGGCGTTGCATCCCCTTTATTCGCATAACGGTAAACAGTCCAACTTGCTGTATCAGCTGCATTTCCTGAAGCATTTGCTGTGTAATCGTTGAATTTACATTCAAAATATCCACTCGCTAAATTCAATGGGTCCACCACTTTGATGTTGATTGGACCACGTCCGTAATCATAGGTAGGATTTTCCATGAAACCTGTTTCCAAGATGGTATTTTCCGTTTCAGCAGTTAATTCCAATGAACGGTTTCCGTTTCCGTATCCATCCAAACGTGTGATGAGCGGAGAAGAACCATACGCAATCATTTGAGCTGTTCCATCCGCTTCTGGCATTGGGTTGTGCGGTACGGCTTCCATTACTTTCACTTCACCTACGGCTGCTTTTCGACTCGTTATGTATTTTTTCTTTTGTCCGTCGAGCGCCAATGGATCTGTAGGAATGTAGTCTTTGTAATTGTTATAGGCATAAGACACCGCCATGAAATAATAGCGTTTGAAGTTCACCAAACGTGATTCACCCTGTGCAAACAAATCGTTTTTCACGCTAAAGCTATGTCGAATACCTTTGTCCTCTCCGTTCACACGTAATACAGGAATGGAAGCATTTAAATCCTCGTTGAACTCAAAATTGATGATTCTTCCAACACCATCTTTCAGGTCACATTGGGCAGTTAATCGCGCTTTATCTGGGTTCGACAAATCAGATAAGGAAACCTTCGCATCTTTTAGCTGATAAATTTGGTAACCTTGAAAATTGTAGGTTTTATCGGCGTTAGGCTCACTAGAAACGATAAATGGATCAAATTCCTCGTATTCTTCGCGGTAATTGTTTGAATTCACTGCATTACTCAGAATCAAAATGACTTCATTTTCTAACTCTTGAATGGACAAATCTGGCGCATGTGGTCCGTCTAAAACTTTAAAGCAGTTTTCGAAAAGCGATTGTGCTTTGTCGTCTGCACGTTGAAGTGAACTAACAGAAGCAAAAGGATCTCCTGCGGACGCGCGCGCCCAAACGACTCCAACGGTAATGTTATTCACTGCACCTGGTTTTAATACAAATGGTCCAGCTGACTGCACAAAACGACGGTCATTGGGTGTGTTGTTGGCTGTTTGTTCTGTCCATACAGGTTGTGGAACTCCGCTTGTACCCCATCCGAGTGGATCGGTATTTCCAGGAAACATGAATTCACACGGCGTATTAGGATCTGCTTCCGGGTCGGAGATGTGTCCGCTTCCGCCATAGACAAACTTGGAACCATCTTTCCAGAATCCACGCAGGTAATTATAGTAATCAGAGGCGTTCGTTGGATCCGTTTGATTTGGATTTGCACCATTCGTGGTATTCGAATAATATAAAAAGCGACGCATTCCGAAGCGTTCATTATCGATCACACCATCACCATAACCAATTCCGTTTAGTGCTTCATTGTCGCCAATTCCAAATGCATTGTCTATTCCATCATCGTCTTGGTATGGTCCTTCAAAAAAGTCGACACCAACTGCGGGAGGAGAATAACCGTATCCTTTGTAACCTGAGTTATCGCCGTCGTAGTTGTCACCATTGTAGTAATAACCTAGTCCACGATTGACATCACACCCAACATAATCATCGTATGGATCACCAAGCGCACCATCTGTGAAAAATCCAAAGTAGGTATTGTACAAGGTTTGGGTCCCACGGTTGATTAATTCGTAGTTGTAAAACGTCATGTTATTGATTTCGTCGTTGGAAGCGAATGCGAATGCTTGTGCACGAATTTCCATTCCAATCGGATCTGCGCCCGTTTCTGTATGGATGTTTCCTTTGTCGTTCATGACCCACCAGAAATTTTGGTCTCCGTAAAGTGCTACACTGCGATCAATGCTGCAAGATTTTGTTTTTTTAATATCGTACCAAGGAAAATCCCCATCTTCCCAACGGTAGTGCCCATCGCCATTAAAGTCATAAAATGGAGCGAGGTAATAATCTTGTCCGAGGGAAACATCACCGTGAGCCGGCCAGTTTTTAATGCTTTTTGGCACCTTGTAGCCAGGGAAAAGATCATCTTGTGTAGTTGTTCCGTTTTGTTGATCTGAGATTCCTGCTTCGTACCACGCATTAAACTCTCTTACTTCATCCTGTGTGGTGACAAAATGTTGGTCATATTTACTACAATTGTCATATGTCGTCTCTGCATATACCTTTGAAAGTGGTCCTGTCCAATAATCTTGCCCATTTCGATAGCGTAACGCAGCTAATTTCAATTGATTATTGACGTCCGTTCCACCCAACCATAGTGCAGCAGTAAAAAGGGCATTGATTCCAGAGTTTTTTGGAATTTCGTATTGGGAATAATTTTGATTGGGTATTTGCCAAAGATTTCCAGCGGTATGAACCATCGCACGAACATTGTTCAGTTCCATGTAGGTCGTTGTCGTTGGAGGAGCACAATTAGCAGATTTAGCCTGAGATTTTTTAATCGTGTAGGTACTTGTATAAGATTGAGCTGATAAAATCAGCACATGGAAATACGCCAAAAAGCAAAAAATAAACCTGGTCATCTTGTAATTTGGCATGAAGATACAAAGAAAAAATAGTTCCGTAACTTTGTGATATGAGGGAAATTGAAAATGAGGCCGATGTTCATGAGTTAGTTCAAACTTTTTATCAGAAAGTATTGAAAGAAGAGTTGCTTGCTCCGTTTTTTAAGAACTTGAATTTTGCAGAGCACCTCCCGAAAATGGAATTTTTTTGGCGCTTTGTATTGCTAGATGAATCCGGATACACCACAAGCGTAACGGATAAGCACATGCACATGCGTTTGAATCCGGAACATTTTCAACGTTGGATTTTCTTATTCAATGAGACCTTAGATGAATTATTTATTGGTGAAAAAGTAAATATAGCGAAGCAACGTGCCGCAGTAATTGGCTGGACCATTCAAAGTAAAATGTAGGCAAGTCTCGAAATACACAATGCGCGTTTCAAAACTTGTTTTTATTCGTTCAAATACTTCGCAAATTGTCTCTATTTTCGTTTCATGTCAAAAAAGGCCGAAGATTATAGTAAAAAAGGATTGCGTACCAGTTACATTTCAACTGTGATTGGAATTTCACTCGTATTGTTCATGATAGGATTGGTATTGGGTGGAATTTTCGGATTAAAAAGTGTCCAAAAGCAGGCGAAAGAAAGTTTGCAAGGGGATATTTTCTTCAAATCTGAATTAAATGATGCGGACATTAAACAAATCGAAGAGCAATTGAATACATGGAAAGAATTTTCTGATGTGTATTTCGTTTCTCCGGAGCGTGCCATTCAAGAATTTAGTGGCGATAGTCAAGTTGAGCAAGAAGTGCAAGCCATGTTTTTAGATGAGAATCCTTTGCCACCAACCATCGGATTTAAACCAAAAGAATCATACGCTACCAGCAAAGGAATGGCGCATATTCAAGCAAAATTAATGAAGCGTTTTCCAGAGGAAATCGACGAAGTAAATTACGACAAAGCGAGTGTCGCAAATGTCAATTTAGGATTTAAGCAATTCGTTTTTCTCTTTTTATCCGTTGCTTTGTTGCTGATCATTATTGCCGTAGCCATGATTAACAATACGATTCGTTTGGCCTTGTATTCAAAACGTTTTACCATCAAAACGATGCAATTGGTAGGTGCTACGAGTTCGTATATTCGTCGTCCATTTATCATGCAAGCCATTTTCCAGGGATTCATCTCAGCACTCATTGGTCTGGCCTTTTTGTTAACGGTATTTTATGGTCTGAACAACATTCTTGAAACGATTGAAATCAGTTATACCATCGAAAGTTTCATCTTACTTGTAGGAATTTTGTTAATGATTGGTGTAATTATGACCGTAATTTCAACTTGGTTTGCGTTAAACAAGTATCTTCGTATGAAATTAGATGATTTGTATTAAGCATGAAAGAGCCAATTAAACACTTCGGATTTGATGTACAGAACTATAAATGGTTGTACATTGGACTAGCCATTAACATTCTGGGATATTTATTAATGATTGGCGGTGGGGCAGAGGACCCAAGTCAATTTAACGGGAATGAGTTGTTTAGTTCAACACGAATTACCCTTTCTCCACTTTTGATTGTCGTTGGATACGTCATTATTTTTTACGCAATCATGAAGCGTCCAAAAAAGGACAATACTTCGGATAAAGAAGCGTAACCATTCTTTAAAACCCATTCTATGAATTTCTTGGAAGCCATTATTTTGGCCATCATCGAAGGATTGACGGAGTTTCTTCCTATTTCCTCCACTGGACACATGATTATCGCATCAACCGTCATGGGGAATGCTTCGGATGAATTCACAAAGTTATTTACAGTAGCCATTCAATTTGGCGCGATATTGTCCGTAGTGATTGTTTATTTCAAGCGTTTTTTACAAAGTTTTCAGTTTTACACCTTGTTGTTTGTTGCGTTTATTCCAACTGGAATATTAGGATTGTTATTGAAAAAACACATTGATGCCTTATTGGAAAATGTTCTAGTAGTTGGTGTTTCCCTTTTTGTTGGAGGAATCATTTTGTTGTTTATCGACCGTATTTTTGAGAAAAACGAGGATCAGAAGGAAGTGCCTTTAACCTTCAAATCTGCGTTTATCATTGGAACCATTCAAAGCATCGCGATGATACCGGGTGTTTCTCGCTCTGCAGCGACCATTATCGGTGGACTTTCCCAAAAGTTAAGTCGAAAAGCCGCAGCAGAATTCTCTTTCTTTTTAGCTGTACCCACGATGTTTGCAGCGACGGTAAAAAGTATGTACGACGAAAAAGAAATGCTCCTTCAATCAGAAGGAAAGGAATGGGGCTTATTGATCGTTGGTAATCTTGTTGCATTTGTCGTTGCATTTATTGCCATTAAATCCTTCATCTCTTATTTGAGTCGAAAAGGATTTAAAGCGTTTGGTTATTATCGAATTGCTTTAGGGGCGATTTTAATCATTCTGATTTTAGCTGGCATACCACTTAAAATGGCGGGCTAATGTTAGAAGTAACAGAAGGATTAACGATTTTAGTAGATAAACCCTACACATGGACATCGTTTGACGCAGTGAATAAATTGCGTTGGAACTTGAAACGTCAGTTGAAAGTCAAAAAAATCAAGGTCGGTCATGCAGGAACCTTGGATCCATTGGCAACTGGACTTTTGGTCATCTGTATCGGTAAGCACACCAAGTTGATTGAAGGATTAACCAATGATCACAAAACCTACACAGGAACCTTTCTTTTAGGAAAAACGACACCATCGTATGATTTAGAAACGGAATTCGATCAGGAATTTCCAACAGAACACATCACCGAAGCGTTACTTCAGGAAGTCGTTTCATCCTTCATAGGCACACAATTACAAACCCCGCCGATTTTTTCAGCAAAGATGATTGATGGCAAGCGCGCGTACGACTATGCACGTGCAGGGCAAGAGGTGGAAATGAAACAAAATGAAATCACGATTCATTCGTTCACGTTTGATTCCTCCCGTTTTCCAGAGATTGATGTAGAAATTTCATGTTCGAAAGGGACCTATATCCGAAGCATTGCTTCAGATTTCGGTAAAAAACTGAATTCTGGCGCAACGATGATTGCTTTGCGCCGAACCGTTTCAGGTGCATATCACATTGAAGATGCGAAAAGTGTCGATGAGTGGATTTCGATTATTGAATCCGAAGATGTCTTTATTCCTTAACGTGTTTTAATTTTTCTTGGACATCCTTGATAAGTCGTTTGTAATTTGCGATTTTATCATCATATCCGTTACTTTCAGCTCGCACTAGGCGTTTTTGCAAGTAGTGTAATCGACGTCCTAATTTGTATTTATCCCATTTGTACAATAGCTTTTTCATAAACAGTTGAATTGAGTTAGAACTTAAATTGCGACACGTTCTGTCTACACTAAAAATAGTGATTATTTCTTAAAATGTCAATTGTTTTTTTTGTTACAAGAATCTTACCGAAGAAGCGAGTGGCCGGATGGAAAATTGTGTCGCATCCATTTCTACTGTTTGTCCAACAGGGAGGGTAAATTTATCCAAAATGTGTCCACACAAAAAGCCACTAAAAACCGGAAATTTAGCATCTTTAAAATGCTGTTCAAAAACTTGTTCTAAACTGAAAGACCATTCAGGTTCTTCCGGAATGCACTTGCGAAATTGGCCTAAAACAACGCCTGCTAATTGATCAAATACACCATTTAGTTTCCACTGTGTCAACATGCGGTCTACGCGATAAGGTTCTTCCTTAACCTCTTCTAAAAATAGAATTTTTCCTTTCCAATCAGGCAGGTATTCGGTTCCAAGTAATCCGGTTAAAACGCTGAGATTTCCTCCATAAAGTTCACCGCTAGCAATTCCTGGACGTATACAGACCGGTTGGGTTGGGTATAGTTTCGGGTCGGTGGTTACAATGGTTTCGGTAGTTCCTTTCACGATCATATTTTCAATCGACTTTAAGCTGAAATCTCCCCATGAGGCATTTCCATTTGGACCATGAAAGGTAATAAGTCCAGTTTTATGTGTGATGGCTACTAAAAATGCAGTGATGTCACTAAATCCTAAGATAATTTTTGGATTTTTTTGAATCGCATTGAAGTCCAACAAGGGTAGAATACGCGCGCATCCCCATCCGCCGCGCGTAAAGAATATGGCTTTTACTTCTGTATCTTGAATTAGTTCCATAAACGCTTTTGCTCGCGCCTCATCTGTATCTGAAAGGTAGCCAAACCTAGTTTGTAGATTCCCAGCTGTTTTCACGCGGTAACCGAGGTTTTGTAACAACAAAACAAAATCAGCAACCTCCTTTTGATCATGACTCGCACCGGCTGGAGCGCAAATTCCGACAAGATCACCTTTCGCTAAGGCTTTGGGTAACTGATAATTTGTGTGAATTTCCGGTTTTACAGGCGAGGACTGAATCATAAATGGTGCCAGCATACTCGCGCCAAGTAAAGGGATAACGGATCTTCTTGATAGTTTTTTCATTACCTTAAAGGTAAGGAAAGTTGAAAGAATTACATGAAGTATAAGTTTGTTTTCATGTCAAATAAAGTAATTTTGACAAAAA
>CANHMH010000107.1 GCA_947461635.1 Flavobacteriales bacterium
AAGAAAAATAGGTTTTTCATGTTAATTGATTTCTAAAGTAAATGGTACGGAAATAGGAGGGAGGCATTTGGTGTCGTCGCAAATCATGTATTGCATTTCACCTTTTAAAGTCCCTGATTTTTTAACTTTTAGTTGTTGTTCGGCAGCATAGTGCTCCTCAAATAAATAAACGGTTGATTCAAAGTTTTTATCGAAAATCTCGTGAGGAACAGTTCCTTCAACTGCGTTACCGATTATTTTGTAGTTTTTGGATGCTTCAATCACCATTTTTGTTGGGATTGGACCTGCATTTTCGTCCGTTTTTTGGGAATATAAATGCCACCCAGGTTCAATCTCACCGGTAGCGATAACCGTACTTGATTTCGCGTTGTATTTGAAGGTCCATTTCACATGATTTTGTGCATACATCAGGGATGTAAAAGACAACAAGAGCACTAAAAGGAGACTTTTCATTTTCATTGGATGATTTCTGAGTTTTCGAAATTACGAAACTTTCGGGACATACGCGAGTAACAATTGTTACCGAATCACCAAGCTAAGCGTGCTTGAGCGCTTACAGATTGGTCTGCACGAACTCCACTTTCGAAGAGAAATTTCCCTGCCATGGCAATCATTGCGGCGTTGTCGGTACAATAAGAGAATTTAGGAATCGAAACCTTCCATCCATGTTCCATTTTTGCACTCAAACGCTTCCGAAGTTCACTGTTTGCGGAAACACCACCAGCAATCACCACACAGTTTATGCCCGTTTCTTTGACTGCTTTCTCGATTTTATCCATTAAAATACTGACAATACTGTTTTGAATGGATGCGCAAAGGTCATTCAAATGTGTTTCTTTAAATTGTTCGTCCAGTTTCACCTGATCGCGAATGGTATATAAAATCGAGGTTTTAAGTCCGCTGAAACTAAAGTTCAATCCTTCGATGCGTGGTTTGGAAAATTGAAACGCTTGCGCATTGCCAAGTTGTGCATATTTGTCAATCAATGGTCCGCCTGGATATGGAAGATCGAGCATTTTAGCCGCTTTGTCAAACGCTTCTCCTGCTGCATCATCGATGGTATTCCCAAGAACTTCCATCTGTAACGGATTATCCACACGAACAATTTGCGTGTGTCCGCCAGAAACGGTCAAACAGAGAAAGGGAAAACTCGGTTTCATTTCACTGGCATCATCGATGAAATGCGCTAGAATATGGGCTTTCATGTGATGAACGGGAACCAAAGGTTTGTTCGTCGCAAGGGCCAATGCTTTGGCAAAGGATGTCCCGATGGTCAATGAACCCAAAAGTCCGGGTCCTTGTGTAAATGCAATCGCATCGACATCTTCCAGTTGAATTCCTGCCTCGGAAAGTGCAGTGGAAACTACTGGCACAATATTTTCTTGATGTGCTCTTGAAGCAAGTTCGGGAACAACGCCACCAAAGAGCTCGTGCACAGCTTGACCAGCGATAATATTGGATAAAATCTCACTTCCACGAAGTACCGCTGCGGAAGTATCGTCACAAGAAGATTCAATGCCTAGTATAATCGTGTCCTTCACTGCTAAAAGATTATTAAATTTGTAATGCTAATGGCAAAGGTACTTAAAATCTTGGGTCGTATTTTCGGTATTGCAGTGGAATGGATTTTGCTGTCGGTGATGCTCCTTGCCTTTATTGTTCGTTTCCCAAGTGTACAGTCTTATTTCGCGCGTCAAGCAACAAGTTATTTGTCTTCAGAATTAAACACGACGGTTAAATTAGACCAGCTTGAAATTGTTTTTCTGAACAAGATTGCATTAAAAGGATTGATGATCAAAGATTTAAAAAATGACACCTTGGTTTCCATGGATGAGTTGCTCGTCACAATTGATCAGCTAAAGATTGCGAAAAACGAGTTTGTATTAGGACAATTAGCGCTCAAAAAAGGTAAAATAAACATACAAAGGGATAAGAAAACTGGCGCCTATAACTATGCGTTTTTGGAGGATTATTTTGCGTCTTCAGATAAAACGACCTCCAAATCCAAACCAATCAAATTAGATTTAAAGCGTGTTTCGCTGAGCGATTTTCACATAAAATACGATGACAATCGCTTTTTCACCCTTCCGTATGGAGTAGATTACGATCATTTGGAATTGAAAAAAGTAGATTTAATTGCGAGTCAATTTAAAATTCGAGGGAATGATGTTGCCTTTAATATCGACAAACTTCGATTTAAGGAACGCGCTGGTATAGATGTCAAACACCTTTCTGCGCATGTGTCCATTTTTTCGAAAGGATTACACTTGAGAAATTTGAAAGTGAAGACGGCAAAAACCAATATTCATTTTCCAAAGTTCAATTTTGACTTTAAGGATTGGGATGCGTTTAATTCCTTCGATGATGAGGTGGTGTTTGATGCGTATTTGGCGCCAAGTATCGTTCATCTAACGGATATTAGTTTTTTCGCTCCCGAATTAAAGGGAATGTCGGACCGTGTCGCATTGTCGGGAAAGGTGTCTGAACGATTGAGAAATCTTACCTTGACTGATTTAAATGTGAGATTTGGTCGGAGCTCCTACTTGAAAGGGAACCTTATTCTTCCTGATTTCCGCTTAGGTGATCAAGGGAAATTAAACGAGTTTATTCGATCTGCGTATATTTCAGTCCAAGATTTAGCAAGCTTAAAGATGCCGGAAGGGGTTTCTCCAATTGATTTAGGCTCGACAGTTGACTTATTGAATTTTGCTAAAATTCAGAATCTGCAAATCAATGGCAATCTTTCACGGATTCAAATTAAACTGAAAGAAGCACAAACTGCCATCGGAACAGTTGCATTAAAAAGTCCGATGCGTTTAGCCTTCCAAGCTGAGGGTGTCGCATTGAGTCCAGTTCAACCTGATTCAACGTTCATTCAATTTCAATCTTTGGATGTAGCCAAATTAGCAGATGTTTCTGATTTTGGTTTGGCAAACGGCTATGTTCGTTTTGATGGATTCTTTGCGAATGACGGTGCGTACACCTTAAAAAATATGTCAGCGGATTTAAGTCGCTTGGACTATCTCGGATATTCGTATTCAACGATTCACTTAACGGATGGACAAATTATCGACGAACAATTAACATCCACATTAAACATCAAGGATCCAAATTTGGATTTAGATTACTCGGGAAAAATATCCTTGAATGAAATTCCGTTCTATCAAATTGACTTGAAAGTGAATGCTTCTGATTTAACCAATCTTCATTTAACGACTTCGGAGGATGCACATTTAGCAACCAAGTTGAATGCCACGATAAGTGGAGCTAGTTTGAAAGAATTGAATGGTTCCATGAATTCAAATTTCCTCAATTATCAAGAAGCAGGTAAAGTTGTTGGGTTAGATTATGTTCGGGTTGATTTTGATCGTCAAAAGAATTCAGATTACATCAATATTGAAAGTTCGCTTCTCAATGCGCGCGTTCAAGGAAAAATCGATTACAATACCGTAGTTGGTGATTTCCTACAAAATCTAGCGCAAGTATTCCCATCGATGGCGGTTACAAGAAACTTGAGGGAAACCGAAAATTCACATACCAATTTTACGTATCAATTTGAGGTGAATCAAGCGAATGATTTACTGTCGATTTTCGTTCCTGGGTTAAAGGTTGCAAACGGAACGTCTTTGCGAGGTTCATTTAAGTCAAAGGAGGATGAACTCGTGGCAAAATTGCTAAGTTCTGAAATTCAATTTGATGAAGTGAAGATGCAAAACATTAACATGAATCAAACCATCACAAATTCCGGAATCAATGGAGATTTGTTTGTGTCTACATTGAGCTATGGTGACTCGTTGACATTTAGTGGATTGGAATTTTTAAATGAAGGTAAAGATGGGGTGTTAAGCTCATCCTTAATGTGGGATAAGGAATCGAATGACTTTTCTTCCATCAAATGGACCACCACAATTTTAGGAGATGATCAGGTGAATTTTGTTTTGGAACCTTCTTTTTTCTCTGTTAATGGATACAAATGGGAAATTGAGAATCAATCGGATATTACCCTTGCAAATAACGATTTAAGCGTGAATGAATTTAGGCTTTCAAGAGGAAGTCAACTCATTAAAATGGAAGGATGTCTCACCAAAAATGACCGGGATAAACTGCATTTTCAAGTCAGTCAATTAAAATTGGATGAGCTGAGTAGAATGTTCGGAATGGAACAGCAATTTGCTGGTTCATTCTCAGGATGGGGCGATATTTCAAATCCATATACCAACTTCAATTTTAGCTGCGATGCCCGTGTCGAAAATTTATTTATTGATGGGGAAGAGGTTGGGACTGTCTCGGTTCTTACCGATTGGAACGAGAAAAGAGAAAGTATTTTCATGCAAGGCGAACTGAAATATAAAGGGCTGCGCACCTTTGATTTCAATGGATTGTATGCCGTTAAAAAGAACGCACTCGACCTGAAACTGCAGTTTGATCAAACTGATATTAAATTTGTCAATGCCTTTATGGATCCTGAAGTGGTAAAAGACATTCAAGGAAAAGTGAATGGGAGTATTCAAGTGAAAGGAAGTCCAGACAAACCTGAATTGAGTGGTAAATTACGTCTATTAAATGGAGGAGCTCAAGTTGAATTGTTAGGAGTGAAATACCGAACAGAAGGAATGATTGATGTGAAGGAAGAATCCTTTGAAATGACAAATATTCCCTTGTATGATGAAGCAGGAAATGTAGCGTATATTATTGGAACAATTAACCACAATAACTTCAGTAATTGGAATTTTGACCTTCAATTTAACATGGAAGATGATATCCGAAAAATCAATCCATTAACGAAGCGAAATGCAGCCATTGAACAATTCATGGTTTTGAATACAAAATATAAAGAGGGAGATATTTATTATGGAAAAGCCTTTGCACGTGGAATTGTGAACATTTCAGGTACAGAGAGCAACTTAGAGGTTTTTGTGGACTTAGAAACAAAAAAGAACACCGAAATAGTCTTTCCAATGTATGGCGTTTCGGAAATTGAACAAGAGGAAGACTTCATTCATTTTATAAATAAAACGGATGTTCAAGAGCAGTTAGAACGAAAATTAGATTTCTCAGGAATTGATTTGGATTTGAATTTCAAAATTACCCAAGACGCACAAATGAAACTCATTTTCAACGAGCAAATTGGTGATGAAATTATTGCAAGAGGTGATGGTAAAATGAACATCAAGTTAGATCAATTGGATCAGCTCACGATGATTGGAAAATACAGCATCGCAACAGGTAGTAAGTACAATTTTGCGATGGGATCAATCAAGCAATTGTTTATGATTGAGAGTGGATCTGTTATTGAATGGACAGGTGATCCCTACGACGCATTGATTGATGTCAATACGGTAGCGACAAAAAAAGCATCCATTTTGGAATTAAGTCCAGAACTTGCGGATAGGTCCTTGGTTAATCAAGATATTTACTGTTATTTGAAATTATCGGATAAATTACTATCACCCCAAATTTCATTTGATATTAAGGCACCGCGAGCCCCAGAAACGGGAAGAGCATTAATTGACAGAGTATTGGCCGATTCCGATGAGAAAAATCGACAATTCTTCTCCTTATTGTTGGTAAGTAAATTCCAACCATTAAAAGGAAATATTTCTGCAGGTGGATCAGCTGCGTTAGATTTAATTGAATCACAAATCAACGCTGCGCTTAGTAACCTCTCTGAAAATTATAAATTGAATTTAGATGTAGGATCAGATGCTTCTCAAGGTGAAACAAGTGTAGCTATTGGAATGAATAAAGGAATCCTAAATGACCGACTTGTGATTTCCGGAAGTTTTGGTGTAGAAAACCGTTCTTCGACAAGCGATGTTAGTGGTGCGAAAAGTGTTCAAAACTCAGTAATTGGAGACGTAAGTTTAGAATATAAAATCAAGGATAACTTCCGTGTTCGTGCATTCAATCAGTCAAATAACGCTACCGTTAAACAAAATGCAGGACCGTTTACACAGGGAATCGGAATCTCGTACCGTGAAGAATTCAATCATTGGGATGATTTGCAATTCATTCAAAAAACATTGCGATTATTGAATGGGAAAAATAGTGATAAATTACCTGCGGATAAAAGAAAACGACAAGCGGTTACTGTTCCAAACAGTGAAATTACCGCTCCGGAATCTGTGGAAAAATTGAATAAAAAAATATGAAAAAAGTACTCGTAGCAAATCGTGGTGAAATCGCACGTAGGGTTCTTCGAACCTTGAAGAAAATGAATATTAATAGTGTGGCAATCTATTCAGATGCAGATGCAAACGCACCACACGTTTTAGAAGCGGATGAAGCTGTTTACGTTGGAAAAAGTCCATCAGCTGAAAGTTATTTACAACAAGACTTAATCTTGAAAATATGCAAAGATTTGGGTGTTGATGGGATTCATCCTGGTTATGGGTTTCTATCTGAAAATGCTGGATTTGCAAGAAAAGTGAAGGACGCTGGAATGAAATTAATTGGTCCATCACCAGAATCGATGGAATTAATGGGTGATAAGTTAAGTGCCAAACAAGCGGTAAAAGAATACAACGTTCCCTTAGTTCCTGGTGTAGATGAAGCCATTTCTGATATTCCCGAAGCAAAACGCATCGCTGCTGAGGTTGGATATCCAATCCTCATCAAAGCCTCTGCTGGAGGTGGTGGAAAGGGAATGCGCCTAGTTTACGAAGAAAGTGAATTTGAAGAGCAAATGATCTTGGCACAAAATGAAGCACGCTCTTCTTTTGGCGATGACGCAGTATTTATTGAGAAATTTGTCAATCAACCTCGTCACATCGAAATTCAAGTGTTTGCGGATCAGCATGGAAATGCCGTGCATTTATTTGAACGTGAATGTTCTGTTCAACGCCGTCACCAAAAAGTGATTGAAGAAGCTCCAAGTGCCGTTCTGACTCCTGAAATTCGTGACAAAATGGGTGCAGCTGCTGTACAAGTTTGTAAAGCGTGTAACTATGAAGGTGCGGGAACTGTAGAGTTCTTGATTGATGCGAATTTAGATTTCTTCTTTTTAGAAATGAATACGCGCCTTCAAGTAGAACATCCCGTTACAGAGGAAATTACTGGACTAGATTTAGTGGAATGGCAAATCCGTGTAGCAAGAGGTGAGCGCTTACCGAAACTTCAGGATGAGTTAGCCATTCATGGACATGCGGTTGAAATTCGTGTCTACGCCGAAGATAGCTTAAATGGATTCACACCTGACATCGGAACCTTGAATCGTTATAGAATTCCAACGGGAAAAAGTGTGCGTGTGGACGATGCCTTTGAAGAGGGAATGGAAATTCCAATTTACTATGATCCAATGATTGCGAAATTAGTCGTTTGGGGCAAAACACGAACGGAAGCAATCGACCGCGCGATTAAAGCCATTGATGATTATCAAATATCTGGGGTGAAGACAACACTAGATTTTGGAAAATTCGTTTTGAAAAACGAAGCTTTTAGAAGCGGTAATTTTGACACGAACTTTGTGAAAGAACATTTCTCAAGTCCAGATTTATTGTATTCAGCCATGGAAGAGGAGAGTGTCGCCTTACAACACGCAGTTGACTCGATTTGGGCTCATGTCATCGAACAAAAAAACAATGCATACGCTTCAAGAGAAATTTCTTCGTCATGGAAAAATCGAATGGAGTAAAATAATTTAATTTTTCAAATCCAATTCCGAGAAAAAACGTACTTTTACCTCGCAAAATTTCAACAATGAATTTACACGAATATCAAGGAAAATCTATCTTAAAAAGTTACGGTGTTGCCGTTCAAGAGGGGATAGTAGTCGATAAAGTAGAAGATGCTGTAGCA
>CANHMH010000108.1 GCA_947461635.1 Flavobacteriales bacterium
AGACCTACCTTGGGGAGTTTACACCAACGATAAACTAGATTTGAATCGTGCGAAGAAAATCCTTGAACGAGATCATTTCGGCATGGAAAAAGTCAAAGAACGCATCCTAGAATATTTAGCTGTTCTCAAATTGAAAGGAAACATGAAATCCCCAATTCTATGTTTCTATGGACCTCCTGGAGTTGGAAAAACTTCCTTAGGAAAATCAATTGCGGAAGCGTTAGGAAGAAAATACATTCGCATGTCCCTTGGTGGACTTCATGACGAAGCAGAAATCCGAGGTCACCGCAAAACATACATCGGGGCGATGCCTGGACGTGTGATGCAAAACTTAAAAAAAGCAGAAACCGCGAATCCAGTATTTGTATTGGATGAGATCGATAAACTGGGGAGAAATCACCACGGAGATCCATCCTCTGCCCTACTTGAAGTATTGGATCCAGAGCAAAACAGCGCTTTCTACGATAATTATGTGGAGACTGAATTTGACTTATCAAAGGTTTTATTTATTGCTACAGCGAATAGTTTAAGCACTGTTCAATCTCCGTTGTTAGATCGCATGGAAATCATTGAAGTCAATGGCTACACCATCGAAGAGAAAATCGAAATTGCGAAAAGACACTTACTTCCGAAGCAAATTACTGAACACGGAATCACGAAGAATGACATCCAAGTAGATAAAAAAGTGTGGGAGAAAATCGTGGAAGAATACACGAATGAATCTGGCGTACGTGGATTGGACAAGGTTACTGCTAAATTGGTTCGAAACAGAGCACGTCAAATTGCCATGGAAGAAGAATTCAATGCGACCATTACCCTGGAAGACCTCTTCACGTTCCTTGGAGCTGGAAGAGCACGCACAAAATACCTTAATAACGAAACAGCAGGTGTCGTTACAGGCTTAGCATGGACATCAGTCGGTGGAGATATTTTATTCATCGAATCATCCATCACAAAAGGAAAAGGAAAATTAACCTTAACCGGAAATTTGGGTGATGTCATGAAAGAATCAGCTGTCATTGCCTTGGAATTCTTAAAAGGACACAGTGAGTTGCTCGGACTCGAACAAGAAGTATTTGATGAACACAACATTCACGTACACGTTCCTGAAGGTGCAACACCAAAAGATGGCCCAAGTGCTGGAATTACCATGTTAACATCCTTGGCTTCTGTTTTTACACAACGAAAAGTGAAGAAAAACCTTGCTATGACGGGTGAAATCACGCTACGTGGTGATGTTTTACCTGTTGGTGGAATCAAGGAGAAAATTTTGGCTGCAAAACGTGCTGGAATCAAGGAAATCATACTTTGTGCGAAAAACAAACAGGACATCGATGAAATCAAAGAAGACTACTTGAAGGGAATTACTTTCCATTTTATCAGCAAAATGTCTGAAGTTTTAGAACTTGCTTTGACGAATGAAAAAGTAAAAAACGCTAAAAAAATTGAAGTTCCCAAAGCAAAATAATGCTGGATAAAAAGATCATTGTTTTCGACGGTGTGTGCATACTGTGTAATTCGTTTGTGCAATTTATCCTCAAAAAGGATCGAACAAAGCAATTTTATTTCACGACAGCACAATCGGATTTTGTTAGAGAAAAAGTAGACTCCCATCAATTGAAGGTAAATCCCATGGACTCAGTGATCTATCTGAAAAACGGAAAAACGCTCACTGAAAGCTCAGCTGTTCTGGGTATTTTAAGCGATTTAGGTGGTCTTTGGAAACTAATGTCCATCTTTCGACTGATTCCCCCATTTATTCGTAACGCGATGTATCGCTTTTGTGCCAGAAGGCGTTACCGCGTATTTGGAATGTTGGAAACATGCATGGTGCCAAGTTTAGATTGGAAAAATCGTTTCCTTCTTTAAAAATACTATTTCATAAAAAACACTAAATTAGCTCAACTCAATTTTTACCGAGATGATGCGAACAAACCTACTACTGACTTTCTTCCTTTTCTGCTCCTCAGGAATCACTTTTTCCCAAAACCTTAAAAAACCTAGTTCTTACGAAATTGCTCAACTTCCCGAATGGGCGAAATTGATGTACACTGAAAATCCAAACGTTTTTCAAGTGGATGCCTTGTATCGATCTTATTTTGCCGAACATGACTTCACCAAGACGTATCACACACAATATTACAAACGCTGGAGAAGAGCTGCACTGCCCTACCTCAATGAAGCTGGATTCATCATCAAACTAAGTGAAGAAACACAAGTACAAATAGACAAAGACTATTTACGCAAACAACAGCAGCAAAAAACATCGAATTGGAGCGTTGTTGGTCCGATTACAAATTTCCAAGAAGGATTAACACAAGGATCTGGTCAAACAAATGTGTACAGTTTTGATCAATGTTTGAATTCTCCCAATGTATGTTATTGCGGTACGGAACCCGGTGAAATCTACAAAAGTATAGATGGCGGAGCCAATTGGACGTGTATTTCTCTCGCACTAGATTTTGGAAGTGGTGTAACTTCGGTTGAAGTCGATTATTCCAATCCAAATATCGTGTTTGCTGGCGGAAACAAAGGGGTTTTCCGTTCATTGGATGGCGGAACGACTTGGATGAATGTACTTCCAAACTCAAATTTTGGCGTGAACGAGATTTTTATAAACCCTGGAAATAACAACCTAGTTTTTGCGGCAACAGATAAAGGACTTTTCAAAAGTACGGATGGTGGCTTAAATTGGACACAACCTTATTCCGATGCGTGTTACGACATCAAAGCAAATACTGCAAACAGCATGATTCTCTATTTAGTCAAACATAACGGAAGCACCTTGAATTGTGAATTTCTTAAATCAACGGATGCTGGTCAAAACTGGCTTGTTCAGTCCACTGGATGGTACAACTCAACTGATCCCGCTCGTAATGACGGCGGCGCTCGAATCGCAGTAACACCTGCAGATCCTAATCGCGTATACGCATACTTAATCGGTGAATCGAAACTAGATGACCTCGGATACATCGGTGTTTACCGCAGTGATGATGGTGGGACAACGTGGACACTTCCAAATGGACCTGTTGGTGGTCCTTACACTACGACGCACGTGAATTTAGCAATTGGAACAAGCACTTGGCTTTACCACCAAGGATTTTACAATTGTGCGTTCATGGCATCACCAGTTGATCCGAATCTTATTTTTGTTGGCGGACTAAACGTCTATAAATCAACAGATGGCGGTGCAACATTTACTTCTGTTTCAGGGTATGTTGGCGGACCGTTATCGATGCATGTTGACAACCAAGATTTCAGAGTTATTGGAAACGAAACTTGGATTACCACAGATGGCGGAATCTACCATTCCAACGATTTTTTTGCAACCGAACCTGAATTTCGCATGTCCGGTGTACACGGTTCAGATTACTGGGGCTTCGGTTCCGGATGGAATGAGGACGTGCTCGTTGGTGGCTTGTACCATAACGGAAACCTTGCCTACCATGAAAATTATGGTTCAGGTAACTTCTTAGAACTTGGCGGAGGTGAAGCGGCAACAGGATACGTGAATCCAGGGAGAAATCGTTTAACTTATTTCTCTGACATTGGTGGAAAACGCATTCCATACAATCTGAATGATCCAATTTCAGGCGCTCCATTTGGAAATGCACCGAACGAAAGTTACTATGCTGCGGAATCGAGCGAAATGGAATTTCATCCAAATTGTTATTCAATTGCCTTCATCGGAAGGGACAATTCTATATACAAAACAACAGACGCTGGAGCATCATTTAACACGCTTTACTCCTTCGGGAATTCAGTTTCAGACCAAGTCAAATACATTGAAGTATCTTCCTCAAATCCAAATGTCATTTACCTAAATCAACAACCAGCTTCCGGAAACACTGGTAAATTATGGAAAACAATGGACGGTGGACAAACTTGGTCGCAAGTAACAATTCCAGGTGGAAACAGCCGTCGAATGCTACTTTCCATTAGTCCTCTCAATGAAAATGAATTATGGATCGCCTATCCAAGTGGAGCGAACGGGAATAAAGTCTTTAAAACGAGTAATGGTGGTCAAACATGGGACAACTGGACGAATTCCATATTGAATAACGAAAGTGTACAGTCCATTGCTCATATTGCCGGAACAGATGGAGGAATCTATGTTGCGACGAATAAAGCTATGTATTACCGCAATAATTCCACTGCTTTCACGTTAGATAATGCCGGTTTACCAACCTTTATAAACGGAAATATCCTCAAACCGTTTTACCGTGATGGGAAAATTAGATTGGCATCCTACGGAAAAGGGATTTTCGAAAGTAGTTTAACTGAAAACCCAACACTTCCCATTTGTAGAATTACCGTCGATAAACTGAGTCAAGTGGCTGTTTGCGCGGTGGACTCGTTTTACTTCGAAGACCATTCCTTTTTAAATCATACGAATGCAACGTGGAACTGGACCTTCCCTACTGGATTCCCATCTAACTCTGCGCAACGAAATCCCTCCGTATCATTCCCAACCGCGGGAGATCATTTGGCGATTTTACAAATCACAGATGCTGCAGGGCATACCGATACGGATAGTTTAACGGTAAACGTTTCTTTCTTTCAATTGCAAACTGGGATTAACGAAGATTTTCAATCTAATTTCTTACCGAATGGATGGAGTATCAACAACCAAGATGGTGGTGGCACATGGAGTTTATCTACAAGTGCCGGTGGATTCGGGAATTCTACGAAGTCAGCTATTTTTAATAATTATGACATTGATTCACAACAATCCTTCGATGATTTAGTGATGCCTTTGGACGCAAGTGTATTAGATATTCAACCATACGTATATTTCGATGTTGCTTACGCACGTTGGGGAGCTGGTTATTCAGATACATTAGCGGTGATGATTTCAACCGATTGTGGTGTAAGTTTCCAGCAAGTGTATTTAAAAGGCGGAACTGACTTAGCCACTTCTCCCGATAATCAAAGTTCATTCATTCCAACAGCACAACAATGGCGAACAGACTCCGTAGATTTAAGCGCCTACCTTGGACAAACAAATCTGCAGGTAGCTTTCAGAAACAAAGGTGGATGGGGAAATAACATTTATTTGGATAACATTAACCTAGGATCGATGGCAAACATCAATGAATCCATTGAAAATTCCTTCTCCATTTATCCCAACCCGCTTCAAAGTGGAACTTGCTTGAACATTGAAGGTGATGGAATCAAGAAAATTCAATTGATTTCACCAGATGGAAAATCCCTTAAGATGGAACGAAAATTCGAGGGCACACTATTTGAAATCCCTGAAAACATCTCTAGTGGAACGTATATCCTTCAAATTGAATCAGAAAAACAAATAGTGAATAAACCTTTAATCATCATTCGTTAACTATATTTTTAGTTCTTGGCATAATTTCTGATATTTGCACTGAAATTTAAGATATGAAATCACTTTACCTCCTTTTGACCGTATTCATCCTGAACGCTGGATCGGCATTTTCTCAAGATGCGAAAGCGCAAGGAATCCTTGATAAACTCTCGACAAAAATGAAAACGATGAAGTCATTCTACATCGAATTCAATGCAACGGTAAAAAATGCATCAAGCGGAGCGAACGAAAACGAAACTGGTAAAGGATGGGTAAAAGGAAATAAGTTTTATGCTTCATATGGTGACAATACCATTATTTCCAATGGCATAAAAACGTGGACCGTTATCAAAGAAGAACGATCTGTATATGAATCCGATGCAACTGACGACGAAGATGGCATCAATCCAAAGAAATTAATGACGATTTGGGAAACTGGATTTAAAAATAAATTCGACCGCGAAGACAAATTAAATGGAGAATCCGTTTATGTAATTGACTTGTTCCCTAAAGTTCCAACGAAGGCGGAATACCACACAATCGTTTTGTATATCTCAAAAACGGAAAACGAATTAAAAAAGGCGGTATTAAGAGCAAAGGATGGAACAGTTATGACTTATTCCATGACGAAATTCACGTCGAATCCAGAAATCGATGATAAAAAATTCGTTTTTGATAAAACGAAATTCCCTGGTTACCCCGTAATTAGAGATTAAAAAAGTCGAGGATTAATCTTAACGTTTTAAGGCACGATCCATTTCTCTGCGATCGTCTTTCTCCTTCAGGTCATTGCGTTTGTCGTGGAGTTTTTTACCCACCGCACACGCGATGTGAATCTTCACCCAGCCCTTTTCGGAAAAAAATAATTTCGTGGGAATCAGTGTGTTCCCTTTGATTTTTAGAAATTTCTCTATTCGAACAATCTCCTTGCGATTCAAAAGAATTTTACGGTCGGCACGTGGCTTGTGATTGTAGAAAGATCCGTTTTCATATTCCGTCACATGCATATTTCGAATCCAAACTTCATTGTTGTAAAAGATTCCATATGCTTCAAGAATACTCGCTTTTCCGTTTCGGATGCTTTTAATTTCCGTTCCTGAAAGTACCATTCCAGCAGTAAATTCCTCCTCGAGATGGTATTCAAATCGAGCACGTTTATTCCGGATGTTTAGTTCTTTCACTGCCATGACTCCACAAAGTTAATCAAATGTTACGAGGGCTTATAACTTAACGATAGTATTTACAAAGAATCCATGCTGTTTTGAAAAGAATAAGTAAATTTGAAATTCAATTTTACACGTGAATATTCCATCAAAACATTTCGAAAAAGCCGTTGATCAACTTTCCACTTTACCAGGGGTTGGACGTCGTTCAGCTCTTCGATTAGCCTTGGATTTATTCAAACGCAGCGAAATTGAAATCGCCGATTTCACGAGCGCACTGATTGACTTCAAGCAAAAAGTATTGCACTGCAGCAGCTGTGGAAACATGACCGACGATCCAATTTGTTCCATTTGTGCCAATCCCAAAAGAGATCACAGTACTATTTGTATTGTGGAAGACATTCGCGACGTGATGGCTATTGAATCAACGTCCACATACCAAGGAATTTACCATGTACTCGGTGGAATCATTTCTCCAATGGATGGCATTGGTCCTGCTGATTTGAACATCGAACGCTTGATCACTAAAATGGAAAAAGAACCTGTAAAAGAAATCATTTTTGCGTTGAGTCCAACCATGGAAGGAGATACCACCAATTTTTATCTATTCAAAAAACTTGGTCGTTTCGAGTGCTTAATCACTTCTATTTCCCGAGGAATTGCGGTTGGATCCGAATTGCAATATGCAGATGAACTCACGCTTGGACGTTCACTTCAGCAACGTCAAGTATTCCAAAGCGGACATTAGTCCATCTCGTGAAAGAGTTTCGTTCGATGTTTTAAGTAACGAAAAGTCAATCCAAACAAAGCGATGCCTCCTCCGAAAATCAACCATCCTTTTATGTAAGATTGGTGAAATTCTGAAAAGGGATAAATCTTATTGACAAGAAGAGAATAAATGCACAAGGCAATTGTCATACTGGCTGTCCATCCTGGATATTCGTTTTTGAATACGATTCTCCACGAAAAATCATTGGAATTCGAAGCGTACAAAAATGGATTGGGAATCAATCGAGGCGTTCTGCGGTGCCATCTTTCGTAATCCTGACCGAACTTCCCTCGAAGAAATTGCTCCTCCGCATACATGATGAACAAGTAGTAAACGACAAAAACGAATGTCGCTACCACAATCAGCCAAGGAATGCAAAGCAAGGTGGTCCAGCCTACCCAAATCAAGATATTTGCCAAGTATAACGGATGTCGAACGACGGAGTACATTCCTTTAGTATTCAGTACTTCCGCAACCTGATGACTGCGGTTACGTCCAGAAGTCTGCATGCTGCGATGTCCAACGGTCAAGGC
>CANHMH010000109.1 GCA_947461635.1 Flavobacteriales bacterium
AAGAAGAAAGATTATAAATTGGGAAACATTGATCAATTAGTTGGAATCGCCCGAATTGAACCAGAAAGTAAAATTTGTCCAATCGGTTCTGAAATTCCTGGTCGTGTCGTTTCCATCTTGGTTTCTGAAGGAGAACCCGTAAAAAAAGGACAATTAATCATGTTATTGGACGAAACTTCTGAAGCCGCTCAAGTGCAACAAAGCACATCGAAAACAGCCACTCGTCAACAGCGCGTGAAAAGTTTAGAGGCAAAAATTGCGGCGATTGGGATTAAATTAAAAGCAGCGGATGTTGAACGCAAACGTGATCGTGCGTTAGCTGACGCTAAAGCGGGAACAGAGAAAGCAGCCACGGATTCAGAAACGACATACAAAAACTTGGAAGCAGATATGATCATCGCGAAAGCGGATCTTGATGAAGCCATTGCTGGAGTGAAAGAAGTAAGTGCTGAAGCGAATTATTTGAATCAACTGAAGGATAAAAAACGTGTGTATGCACCGGAAGATGGAATGATGCTCAACTGGGATGTAAAACTTGGTCAAGCAATTGCGGCAGGAACAAAGTTAGGTGATTTCGCTCCTGCGGGAAATTTAATGGCGATAACTGAAATCGATGAATTGTATGCGTTGAAAGTGAAACTGGGACAAAAGGTTTCGATTAACTTGCAAGGAACAACGGATAAATTATCAAGTGGAACGGTTATTTATTGTGCTCCATATTTGTCGAAGAAGTCCATTTTTAGCGACCGAGCAGACAATTTAGAAGATCGACGAGTAAGAGAGGTACATGTTCGTGTGGATAATCCAAAGGCAGTATTGATTGGTAGCCGTGTTGAATGCATAATTTCTTTATAGGATGCAACTTTTTTTCACCGCTCTAAAATTTATGAAGTTCGACAAACCGAAAAGTGTTGGAGCACTTTTTGGTGTCATTATTTCTATCTTTTTAGTCGGACAACAAACCGGAATCTTTACATTTTTGACGAACGCCATGTGTTATTACGTTCGCGTGAATGATGGTTATGTTTGGGTGACAGATAATAAAACAGAGAATGTCAATGCCTTGGCGCCAATTGATGTTCGACTTGGCTATGAAATCGAAAGTTTACCACATGTAGAAAAAGCTCATCAATTGGTTATTTCAAATGGAGCAGCTCGCTTTACGGATGGTACTTCAGCAGGAATGAGTGTAGTGGGAGTGGAGTTGCCAGAGTTCAACGGTATTCAAGATGGAATTATTTACGATGGAAAGCATGCGGACCTCATTCCAGATGGTGCGGTTTCTGTTGATTTTTTTGATTCTAAAGCGTTAGGAAATCCAGCGAAAGGAAATTACTTTGAAATAAATGGTAAACAGGTATACATTGCAGCCATGACGAAAGGTGCGAGGTCCTTCGGTGGTGGACTCATTTCATATACAACGATTGCAAGAGCAAGGTTTCTTGGTAATGTTCCCATCAGTAGAACTTCTGCATTTCTCGTGAAAGTCGATGATGATAGGCATATGGAAGATGTGGTGAATTACATCAACACGAACATTCCTGGAGTGAAAGCATGGATGCCGACGGAATTTAAAAATCAAACGATTTTGACTGTCTTGAAGTCAAGTGGAATCGCCTTTTCATTCGGCACATTGATCATCTTCGCTTTGTTGTCAGGCTTCGTGATTATTGGTTTGACATTGTATTCCGCAGCGATAGACCGAATCAAAGACTATGGAACATTAAAAGCGATTGGCGCAACGAATGGATACATTCGCAAGTTAATTCTGATGCAAGCGATTATTTATTCCATCGTAGGATTTATCATTGGGTATGCGTTGATTGAAGGATTCAGAAATGGAATTGCGAATGCAGGAACTTTATTTACCTTCTCACCAATGATCAAAGTTGGATTCTTTGTGATTACCGCAGTGATTTCCATATCAGGAACCTTATTTGCTATACGACGAATCACGAAGCTAGAGCCAGCATCGGTTTTTAGAACCTAAACAGACATTTTTGAGGTGTGTGTAAACACATTAAGTTTTTGTCTAACCATACAATCGAAGGAATTAAATAAACTTAAGCGGAAATATCAATAATGCTGCATCAATTCATTGCGTTTAACGCTAAGGTTTCAGCGTAAACGGGCATTGGTAGACATTCCCTTTCTATTTAGGAATCTTCAATGTTTGACCAATTTGAATTTTATCCGAACGTAGGTTATTGAATTTTTTCAATTTGGACAAACCTATGTGATGTTTTTCAGCGATTTCAGATAAGGTATCCCCATCTTTTACTTTGTAATTTTTGTATTTCGGTTTTGGGCTTGCTTTGACAATAGGTTTAACCGGAGGAGTTATGACAACAACCGAATCCATCTTCATTGTTTGCGACGAATCAGAAACGATTATTGGTTTGTCTTGAATTGGTGGAACAATTGCAGCACCATTAGCAGCATATTTATAGAAGTGTTGTCTGATGTTCACCGTTCCTTTGAAATCGCACAATTGATTCCCATTCCAATCATAACATACTTTTACATTTTCATTAAACTCCATCAATTTGATGGCTTTCATGTCGGGATAAAGTTTATGCATGTTAGGTAGTTGTTTCTCAACTGCTGAAATACCACCACCAGCGGATCCTCGGCTATCTATGCGCACGTAGGAGCGTCCATCTGTACTTGGACCTAATATCGCAAACCAATAGACTTTCAGTGTAATAGGATCAATTTGAATATATAATTTTTTAACATCAGAATCAAATCCTTTGGCTCTCACTTGCTCTAATCCTTTGTTAACCTTTACGTTCAAATAACCACCAAATCGATCCATTCTCCTATAATTGAATGAATGTAGTGCGTCATATGTTGAAGGCATTCCTTGAGCGCAAAAAGAGTCACAAACGAGAATATCATTTAAACCCAAAGAAATGGTGTCTTGATCGATTTTGAAAAACCTAAATTTATTAATCTCAGGAATTTTTTCTACACGGCTAATTTCACTTGTTGTATCGTCGTAAGAAAATTGTGCCCAAGCGATTTGGGACTTCATTAAGAATGAAAGTAGAACTAAAGATATTATTGAAAATGTTTTCAAACTATTATAAATAATAAACAAAAATACAACGAAAAATCCATCCTCAAAATGATTCAGCTTTTTTAACCTTTCATTAACAAGAGAATTGCCACGCAATAACGCGTTCAATAATAATGGTTACAATTTCATTTTTCATCAATAATCTATTGTGAAGGTAAGCTTGTTTAGTTGTTTTTTTTGACGGGTGTTCTATGGACTTTTTAACTTTTTAACGAAAAAAAAGAACAAAAAAAAGTCCTTGTTCGTTTATGAACAAGGACTTTAACATTTATAAAGGATTTTACATTTTCACTATGATAAATTCCGTTCTTCTGTTTAATTGATGTTCTTGGTCCGAGCAAGTTGATTTTACAGCTCCTTCGCATCCACAGTCATTTAAAAGTTTCGTTTCACCATAGCCTTTCCCAGAAATTCTTTCGGGGTTTGTGATACGTGTTTTAATGTAGTTTGCGGATGAGCTTGCTCTGTTTTGCGATAATGTTTCATTCGCAATTTGGGTTCCGCGGCAATCTGTGTGAGAACCTAATTCAATCACCATTGTTGGATTTTCATTCAGTACTTTAACTATTTTATCTAATTCAATGGCGGCATCTTTGCGGATATTGAATTTATTCAAATCAAAGTAAATTGGTTTGATGTTTAGCATTTTTGCAAGGTCTCCACCTAAATTCACTGCTTGTAAGTTCAAATCAATTTTTTCGTGCAATTGAATCAGACCTTCTGAATCAAATTTTGCTATGTAATTCACCTTTTTAGCAAGGTATCCCGGTGCATTGATTTCAATCGAAATGTTAAAAGCTTCTCCAATTTTGTATGTAGTTAATCCAGCTTCAAGTCTTCCATCTTGCGCCGTTTGTCCATTCATTAAAACCGAATTTTTCATAACATCGGTAACCTTCACTTGAACTCCTGAAATGGCTTTTTTAGAATAATTATCTGTGATTAGCACACCTAATCCAAGGGTTGGTTTTTTGATGATGGCAATATCTTTCGTGAACTCACTTGAATTTTCCGGAATAACGAAAGAAAGTGAATTTTGTTGGTAATCATTTTGACTTGCGTTGATGCTGTAGGTACTTCCTGGTTCAACTTCAAAAGTGTACAATCCGTTTTCATCTGATATTACCGTGGAAATTACCTTTCCGGATGCATCTTTCAATTCTATTTTCGTATTGGCTAAAATTTGATTACTGCGTGAATCTACCGCTTTTCCTTTCATTTGAATCATAAAGGTAAAAGGTTTGATTAGCTCTATAGCGTAAATATCATCGGAACCGTTTCTATCGGAAGCAACATATCCTACTTGTCCATCAGGTAGAAAAGTCATGGCAAAATCATCAGCCATACTATTAATTGGTTGACCAACATTTTTCACTTGACCGTTTGTTTTTGCACTTGCCACAAAGACATCTAATCCACCTAATCCTGGTCTTCCGTTTGAAGAGAAGTATACGTTTCCGTCATTTCCTAACCATGGAAATAATTCTTGTCCGGATGTATTCACGCCAATCCCTAAATTTTCAGGTTTGCCAAATTTACCGGTTGCATCCATAGTACATTTATAAATGTCCGCCCCGCCAAATCCTCCAGGCATATCCGAAACAAAGAATAAGGTTTTTCCATCTTTACTGATACTTGGATGTCCACAAGCATACGTTGAGGAATTGTATTCAAATTCTCTGATATTCACCCATTCACTTCTAATCACATCAGCTATGTAAATTTTTAGTTGTTGAATGCTGTTCTCACCTTTTTTGTTTTTCTCTCTCGAGTTACTCGTGAAGTATACCATGTTGCCCTCTGAATTAAAACAGATAGGTCCATCATGTACACTAGAATTGATCGGATGAGCTAATTGAATTGGCTCCGTTAACATTTCTTTTTGATCTGTCTTTGTATAATACAACTCAAGAAAATTTTGATCATCACCCGCCCAAACTTTACCAACTAAACCAGACTTGTTTCTTCCCGAAACCATAACCGCTCCATCGCCTCTTGGAAATGGATACACCCCGAAATCATCATATTTCGTATTAATGTTGGTTTCAACTATGGTAAAATGGGGTTTTTGAAGAACCAACTCTTCCAAATAGCTGGGATTTGATTGGAATAATTTCGATCGGCTATCTGATGGATTCATCGATGAAAAAACCTTGAAATTTTCCATGGCTTCTGATGATTTTCCTTGTCTAAGAAGTGTATACCCCAGATAATAGAAAAAATCTGCTTTTTTCGTTTCACTGATTAATCGTTTATAAAGCGATTCAGCATTCGCAAACGAACTTGTGAAAAGATAGCAATAAGCGAGTTTTTCGTTCGATTCTGTAGATTCGAATTCAGTGTTCTGAACTTTTTCGAAGTAGGGGATAGCTGCGGCATATCCTAACTTATTGAAATAATCATTTCCCTTAAGTAGATTAATGTTTTGGGAAAAAACGGTTTGAATCCCGAAGAAAAGGATAAAGAGTAAATTTTTCATGTTTTATTTTAGAAATATCGTGGAGATTTAATACCGCTTTTCTTACGAGCAATGTCATAACTTAACATCACTTCATATGTTCCGTCATTGTACTTTCTTATGTCCGTAAGTCCTAACTCTGTAGCAATTCCTACACGTAATGCAGGAGCCACTTGAAATTGAACCAAAACGCCGGTTGCTGCATTAAATCTATAAATTGCCCCTATGTATATTGATTCTTTATAAATACCAGTAAATGAGAGGTCCAAACTCAATGGAGCACCTTCTGTCATTTTCACTTGAGCAACCGGACGAAACTTCCAAGTTGGATTCAAAGTAAAAATCCCACCGGTATTCATGAAAAAATGTCGTTTCTCTAGATTTAAACTCGTACCATCATAACTATTTTCAAATAATTTAGGTGAACTCGCTCCAATAAACCAGTTCTTCGATCGATAGTACATACCAAATCCGATGTTTGGATTCACTTGATTTCGTATGTCTTTTGCTAAGTTCGGGTCATTTTCTTCTGTCGTATTCAAGGTTGAAGCATTCAAACTAATGACATTAATGCCCGCTTTGATTCCAAATGATAAACGTGACTGATTAGAAAACTTCAATGAATAGGAAAAGTCACTGTAGATCATGTTTTGCGACAGTGGTCCAATTTGGTCATTTACAACCGTCATTCCTAATCCGACAGTTTCATAGTTCAACGGCGAGTGGAAGCTAAAGGTGGATGTGCTTGGACTTCCTTTAAAACCAACCCATTGTTCGCGATGAATCGCAGTTGCGTTGAGCGAACCGTTGCTTCCTGCATAGGCAGGATTCACGAATAATTGATTATCGGTAAACTGCGTGAAGTGTGCCTCCTGCTGACCGAAACTTTTCCACGCTGAAAAAAGCGTAAGGATTATGATTAGATTAATTTTCATCTTCAATTTCGAATTAGTTTTTAAGGTAAATGTATCCTTTGAGGACACCATATTTGGTTGTTTTTGTATCAAGTAAATAGAAGTATGTTCCGGAAGGTAATTCATCACCACCTACATTCAGTGGATTCTGTGATTTTCCATCCCACGTATTATCGTACTTTTCCATTTTAAATACTTCTGATCCCCAACGATTGAAAATGATGATTTCATTGTCTTGTAATCGCTCGATGCCTTCAATTACGAAGAATTCGTTTACACCATCACCATCTGGAGAGAAGGCCTCTGGGATATCAAATTCAATGTTACATAAACTGCTTTCAGTAAACGGATCACAAGGGTCGTTAGGGTTATTGCCATTGTCAACTTCTTCACCATTTGTTAATCCATCTCCATCACAATCAATCGTTAACCATGTCATTCCAGGAGCTACTGTTTGATTTGCGAAAATATATTCACATGGATTAATTGGATTGGTTCCGTCGTTAACTTCCATTCCATCTAACACACCGTCACCATCTGAATCTGGATTTGTAGGGTCTGTACCGAGCTGAACTTCATTTCCATTGCTTAATCCGTCGTTATCACAGTCTAGTCCGCTCCAAGAATTGATCGCAGTGACTGTTTGACTAGCAAAAAGTAAAGAACAAGGATCCGTTGGATTCGTATTGTCGGTAACTTCTGTTCCATCTAAAACGCCATCTCCATCAGAATCAGGATTTGTTGGGTTTGTTCCATTCAATATTTCCTCAATATTTGTAAGGCCATCATTGTCACAATCTAAGTTGTTCCAAGCGATAGAAGGAACAACGGTTTGATTCGCAAATATGAATGAACATGGATCACTTGGATTCGTGTTATTGGAAACTTCCGTTCCATCAATTACACCATCACCATCCGTGTCTGGATTTGTAGGATCTATTCCAAGCGTTATTTCAACACCATTTGTCAAACCGTCATTATCGCAATCAAGGTTGTTCCAAGAAAGAATAGGAGTAACAGTTTGATTCGCAAAAATCAATGAGCAAGGATCAGCTGGATTTGTATTATCAGTTACCTCTGTTCCGTCAAGTACACCATCTCCATCAGAATCTGGATTGGTTGGATCCGTTCCAATTGGAACTTCTGAACCATTTGAAAGTCCATCGTTATCACAATCCAAGTTATTCCAAGCATTTGTTGGTGTCACTGTTTGATCAGCAAAAATCAACGAGCAAGGGTTGGTTGGATTCGTTCCATCATTGACTTCTGTTCCATCAATCACGCCATCACCATC
>CANHMH010000110.1 GCA_947461635.1 Flavobacteriales bacterium
CTACTTAGACACAAAAGGACTCATCCTATTTCAACAAGGAAAATATCCGGAAGCAAAAAGCTATTTTGAACGCGCTTGTGGCGCAAAAGAAAGCACCGATAAAACATGTATTGAGCATCTGGGAGATGTCCAATTTAAACTTGGAAAAGTCGATGAAGCAATCGTCTATTGGTTAAGGGCGAAGGAACTAGGTTCAGTAAATAAAACACTGAATGAAAAAATTACACAAAAGAAGTATGCAAAACCTGTTTATTAAAATAGCTGTTGGATTTAGCTTTATCTGGGCTTTGTCTTCTTGTTCTCCAAAAGTTGGAAGCGACGTAATGAATGGAGATAAACTTCCGAAAATAAAGGACAAAGAATTGGTCGATCGCCTGGATAGTTTGTCGAAAATTGAACCGAAAACCTTTTATTCCAAATTGGACATTAATTACAAAGATTCAACGACGGATATTTCGTTTAAAACATCATTAAAGATCGTTGCAGATAGTGCCATCAGTGCAATTATTACCTATGCGCGCATTCCAATCGTTACGGCAATGGTAACCAAGGATACAATTACCGTTGTCAATAAGCGTGAAAAATGTTACACCGTTCAATCATTGGATTACTTGAAGTCAACATTTGGCGTCGATTTCACCTATGAAAATATGGAAGAATTATTTTTAGGAAAGCCATTAGATTACAACATTGACCAGAAATATTTCGTAGAACACGACCCGTATCACTACAGTATTTCTACACATAAAAAACGGGACAAAAAACGCATGGACCGCCGTCCAAAAGAAGACATCGTGTTAAACTACATCTTAAGTGATGATGCGAAGTTTCTTCAGCAAACAATGATTAAAAGTCCGAGCGATTCGACGGAAATCACCGTGATTTATGAGGAACGTCAAAATGTAAATGGAATGAATGTTCCGAAAGTAGTACACATGCACATCAAAGCAAAGGATAAAGGGATTTACATCAAAATGGACTACGAAAAAGTGGAGATAAATGAACCACAAGAATTAATAATTGTCATACCGGAGAAATATGAAAAATGTAAGTAGCTTTCTGTTTTTCTTCTTCTTACTGAGCCATGTCTACGGACAGTCAAGTCAAGAAAAACTTAAAAAAGAACAACAAAAACTGGAGAAACGTATTTCAAATACGAAGTCCTTACTGTCGAAGGTAAAGTCGAATACACAGGCTTCCTTAAATGAAATCCGTTTAATTGAAAATCAGATTAAAAGCCGCGAAGCGTTAGTGCGCATTTTTGATAATCAAGTGCGCATGGCAGAGATTAAAATGGTCGAGAAAAAACAAGAAGTAAAACGCTTGAAGAAAAGACTGAATGACCTTAAGCGTCAATACAAAAAGATGGTGCTTTACGCATACAAACACCGCGGAAACTATGGACGTGTCATGTACCTATTGTCTGCAGATAATTACAATGAAGCGGTCAAGCGAAACAGGTATTTGAAAAAAGTGGCAGGTGTACAGAAGAAACAAGCCGCATTAATCAAACAACATCAAACTCTAATTGCAGAGGAAATAACGAATATTTCTCAAGAGAAGGACTCGAAATTAAAAGCGCTGGAAGAAAAGAAGCAAGAACGTGAAATGATTTCCAAGGACAAATCAAAGAAGGAAAAGTCCTACGAAAAGTTTAAAAAAGAAGAACAAAATTTAGCCTCACAGCTGAAAGCGGATGAACGTAAAAAAGCTGAAATTAAACAGCGAATAGATGCAGAGATTCGACAAGAACTTGCACGCGAACAAGCAAGGCAAAAAGAACGCGAAAAAGCGAGAAAAGAGGAGGAGAAACGCAAGGCAAATGTAGCGGCCAATACGCCAAAATCCACGAATTCTTCCACTTCGAATAAAGCACAAGATCCTAAAACAACTCCTAAGTCGAATCCAACGGAGCCGGCAAAACCGAAGCAAGTGACCTATACGGAATCTACTGAAGGTTCAGCAGTGGGAAAAAGTTTTGAGGCTAATCGTGGACGACTTCCATGGCCCGTGGAAAAAGGGAGTATAACTGAGCGTTACGGAACGAATCCACACCCTACCTTATCTGGCGTTGTAACGAACAACAACGGCATCGATATTACTTGTCCCAAATATGCACATGTTCGTTCCGTTTTTGAAGGGGAAGTAACCAGTGTTTTCTCGATAAATGGCGCTGGAAAATTTGTGGTAATTAAACACGGAGCATACAGAACAGTTTATGGAAACATGCAGGAAACGTATGTAAGCGTTGGATCAAAAGTATCGTCTAAACAAGCAATCGGTAGTTTATTGGCGGATGATAGTGGTGTTTCTATTTGCCACTTTGAAATTCACTCTGTCGCTGGAGGATTAACGAAAAGCTTAAATCCATCACTCTGGATTGGTCGCTAATTTAGTTTGCTGAAGTCCGAGTGCAATCATCATGGCGCATATGCCAAAAACGGGCACGGCAGCTTTATCTGTATCCAAGAAATTATTCAAGAAGGCATGAATGAAGTAGGTCGATAAGGCCATGATCATACTCAAAACGAGAATTCTTGTCCCAGAATCTGATAATGGAATTCGATTGTATACCATGATGCTCGTGTAAAAAATACTCGCTACGATTGCTAATAAGCAGAGTAATCCCGGGAATCCCATTTCGGCTAAAGCTCCAAGGTATTCACTGTGCGCATTTCCCATATCACCAAAATTGGTGGAAATAATCGTGAGATTCTCTGGCTCTTGAAATGGTGCGTATTCAAAAGCGTAGGTTCCGGGTCCATAACCAAAAACCGGTCTCTTTTCAAACATCGCCAGTGCGCAACTCCACCGATTGATGCGTTCCAAGTTAGAGGCATCAGTAGAGATATTTGCCGCACTTTGTAAACGTTCATCAAACGATTCTGTCGTATGATCTTGTTTGTTGCGCGCTAACTCCATTTGAATGGAATCCCATTTAAAAAACACAACGAGCAAAACGATGGCCGCGATACCTGCTAAAGGTTTCCAGTTAACTTTGTAATAAATCAGTCCGGCGATGAAGATGCATCCAAAGACACTCAACCATGCCGCTCTTGTATAGGAGAAATACAAGCCTGCTAAAATCAATGCAATCATCAGAATCAATACAGCCTGAATTAAAGGCGCATGTTTTTTATAGAGATAAAGTCCAAAAACAAGTGGAACATTCAACGCAACGATGGCACCGTAAATCGTGTGATCCTTGAAAAATGGAGACATAACCCAATGACTTTCCTTTTCTCCAAATGCATACATGGCATGGTGAATAAGGGTGTATATTACGACAATGCACGTGGAAATAATGAAAAGCCAAATAAACGTGAGGCGGTTTTTTTCTTTTTGAAAAAAGTGAATCCCAAAGAATAAAACGGGAACTATAAACCAGAGTTTCGCTAGTAAAAACTTAAAGGATACCGTGGGATGAGAACTCGTAATGGAACTGATAAAAATCCAAGTTACAAATACACCGACTGAAAATAAAATGGGTTCCTTCCATAAATGTTTAGGCATGAAAGGTTTGTGAATCTGCAAAGCCGACAACCACAACATGAGTCCAAATAATAAGGGTTCACTGGGAAGGAAAAGTCCAAAACTCGAATTGAATTCTTCAATGTTGGTAGACAACGGAGTGAAAAAGGCAATCGCAATGAATAGTTTTTCCGTCTGAAATAACGCGAAATAAATGGCGAGAAGTCCAGCTGGAAAAAGACTTAGATAAGATTGGTCATCCCAAATGAATAGTGCAAAAACAAGGGATAAAACAAAACCTACAATGCTATAAACGACTGTTTTTTTCAAGACTTACGCTTCGTTCAATTTTAGCTCTTTTATGCGCTGTTGAATCAGTAAAAAGAAAAGTCCAAAAATGAATCCGCCAATGGTTGAGACCAAAACGATAATCATGCGCTTCGGTTTTTCTTTTCGGTCAGCAACTACGGCTTTTTCCACCACAAATTTATGATTGAATTTCGCATTTGCATCGGATTCTGCTTGTTCGTATGAAACTCGGAAATCTTCAATTTTTACGATTTTCTCATTGCGCTGGTATTCAAGACCATCATATACGGAACCGTATTTTGTGTTGACGTCAATTTTACGTTGAATTTCTGTTTTTTCAGCAGGACTTTTTGAATCCACCAAGGCTTGATACAAGGTTGCGCGCACATCATTCGGAAGAACGCCTAATTGTGCTAATTCCTCTAAACGTGTCAGCAACGAGTCGCGTTCATGTTCCATTTGCTTTTTCTTACGCAAGTTGATTTCAAATGCCGGAATGGTACGTTCGCGAATCATTTCATTTTTCACGGTATCAATCAAATCAACGATGTCATTTGCCATGTCAGCAGCCTTCTTTGGGTTTTTGTCTAACACATCAATTTGAATGGAACCAAAGCGCGTACGATTAAACGTGAAGTTACCGTAGTAGGCTTTGTTTAATTTGTAGTTTTTGTTAGGATCATTTTCTGAAATATCGTAATCCGCTAGTAAATCATACTTCTTTACAATGCGATCTTTGATTCTAGATGATTGTAAAATTTGCACCAATTGCTCTGCTTGCTCCTCTTCTCCAAAGTCCATAGCAGCAGCCTTAACATTTCGCTGCGCATCGAAGGAAACGTTTCCTGAAGCGGCAGGGAAAACGATTGCGGATGATAAATACATCGGTGTAATTAGAAATGAAACCACGATGGAAACAATGGCCGCAAAACTTGTGATGATGATTATCGGCTTTTTGTTTTTCCAAATAAATTGGATTAAACCGAAACGTTCTTGTTGTAAATTTAATTGTGTCATATCCTATTTAGCGTCGCGAAGTTATGATTTTTGCCGCAAGCTATGACAATAACTCCGAAATTCAAAAAATATTTGAATTAAGAGCGGGATAAAAAGAGATTTTTTAAGGGTTTAAGTTCGATGAACTTAAAAATAAACATGAGAATCATTCCAAGTAGTAATTCGACAACTAGAATCAGTCCAAAGATCATTGGTGAATCAATCATTAGATTTTGGTCTTCCAAATTCATAAGAGCAAAACTAAAGAGTAATACCGTACCCATGAAACTAATTGTAAAGAGAAGCCATTTTCCAATTTTCCGTATTCCAACCGTTAATTGGAAATACTTTGCACACAAAATGAATTGAGTGATGGCCATCGTAATCTGGGTAATAAACGCCGTAAATCCCGCTCCAGCAGCACCATATTTGGGAATAAGGAAGATGTTCAGACTGATATTGATCACCACGCCGATAGCAGAAATGATGTTTAATTCTTTTAAATTGCCATTTGCCGTGAGCAATGTTCCAAAAACAAAATTCATGGCGATTCCAAAGAAACTTAACATTAACCAACAAAAGGGAATGGTTGCTCCCGCGTCAGAGGTGTAAATAAGTCGAAGGATCGATTCCGAATGAAAAAGTAGAATAAAAACAACTACTAGCACGCCACTCATGAGGAAATTGGCCGAAATCAGCACTAATTCACGAACCTTTTGAATGGATTCACCCAAGACATTCGAAAACATGGGGAATAATAAACCAGCGAAGATCATTCCAAACATATACAGCGCATCAAGCAGTCGAAATCCTTTTGCATAGATTCCGGCGGCCATACTACCCTTATCTGCTAATTCATGTAATAGTATTCCGTCAATACGAGTGTATATGGACATCAGAATGATCAGTAAGGCAAATGGTAAACTCTTTTTAAGCACAGATTTAAAATGCTGCAAATCGATTTGCCAGTGAATCTTTCCAACAATTCGTTTAAAGAAAATAAAGGCCAAAATAAAGGTGAGGAAATAACCGAAGGTCTGTAATTGGATGTACAGTGGAATCGTCATCTGATATCCGGTGTGGAAAAGCAAAACGGTTCCTGCCGTAAAAATCAGAATAATTCGATCAAATACGGAGAAAAAGGAGTCGAGTTTATAGTGTTGCAAGCCTGAAAAAAATCCCCGGAAATACGCAATGAAAACGATGAATAATTGGTTTAATCCCAAAAAGAAGAGCAGTTTCATTGCCAAGGAGTCATAACCCAATAAAAACGCAGATGTAAAGAGAATCCCGATGTAAAGGAGAAATAAGATAAGTCTTAGGAGAAGAATACTACTGATTTGGGCTTTTGCCTCGACTTGATTGTTCGCCACGGTTTTAATCACATAATTATTAATCCCTAAGTCCATTAGGATATTTAGAATTAACGACAAACTCAATAATGAAAAATACAAACCGTATTGGTCGAGTCCAACGACATTTTGAACCTGAGCATCGATGCCAAATATGGCAATCGGCTTTATCAATAAATTGAGCAGCAGCGAAAACAGTAAGTTTGAAAAAAAAATACGATGCATATCGTTGCCCCTGTTTTACTTATGACAGTTGGCCTATCTGATTAAGTTGACTGTACCTGTAACTACTACACGTTCATCTAAATCTGGATTCTTATAGATGATTCGATATGTATAAACACCTTCTTGTGCATCTAATCCCTCTAAACCGACAGATCCGTCCCATCCGAATAACACATTTCTTGTTTCAAAAACAACTTCTCCCCATCGGTTATAAATCTGCATTTCAAAGTTTAACGGATCATAACCAGAGTAGAATATTGGCAAGAAAATTTGATTATTTTGATCTCCATCTGGCGTGAAACTATTTGGTATGTAATAGAGCTCGTTATATTGATATCCAATGGAAATAGACATACTATCCAAACAGTTGAGGTCTGTTAAAGCGATTAAGTTGATCGTATAACCGTTCATCGTACTTTGGAAAATGTGTGATGGCTCTACCTCTGTGGACATTTGTCCGTCACCGAAATTCCAAACATAGTTTGTTGCCCCAGTAGAGAAGTTGCTGAATTGAACATACTGCGCTTCATTCGTAAAAATACTGATCGGTGATTCGAAATCGGCGATAGGTAAATCTTCCACATAGATGTAATTGGCCATTGAATTTGAAGCAAAACAACCGTTTACCGTGGTAGCTGCCAGCGTAACATCAAAGGTGCCTCCTGTTGGGAAAACAATCGTTGTGGACAATCCTATTCCTGTTAAGGCATTGCTTGTTGTCCAATTGTAACTTGCGTTCGTTTGGTCCGTAGCTGTGAAATTTACTGCGAGCGGCGCACATCCTTCTACAATGTCCGAAGTGAAGGTTACGATTGGCAATGGGTTCACTGTTACCGTTCCGGTTGCCGGTAAGCTTGGACAATTCAGCAAAGTGTATATCACTGTTAATGTTGTATCGACAGATGGACTCAAGGTTTGACTTGCTCCCCCTGGACTATTTAATGGCCCCCATGTGTAACTTCCACCTGTAAGATTGGGAGTAGCTGTCAATGTAACGTTGTCGCCATCACAAATGGTGGCACTTGATAAAGTGACAACCGGAATCGGATTCACTGTAACAATGGCATTTACACTTGGACTTGTACAGTTGTTTAAGGTGTAAGCCACAGAATACGTTGTCGTCGTTCCTGGACTCACTTGAATCGAACTTGTCGTTTCACTTGTTGACCATAAGTAGGTTCCGTTTGGCAAATTCGCACTGGCATTCAAGGTTGCAACATCCCCAAAACAAATGGTTGTATTCGAAGTGGATGCAACAGGAATTGGATTTACCAAAACCGTTGCACTGGCAGTATCCGTACACCCTTGTAAGTTATATATCACCGTGTAAGTTGAAGTACTATTTGGAG
>CANHMH010000111.1 GCA_947461635.1 Flavobacteriales bacterium
CGAGCCATTTCGGACACGCACCAATCATCGTAGCCACTTTCGAGGGTTCTAGAAACGGATTCATTATCCAAAAGATCGAAGGGATAATAGCCAAACTTCGTGTACATTTCCCAGTTCGAATTGATGTGACTTTTCGTACTTGTTTCCACCATGGCATGAAGTGCTTCCTTTGGATCAAATCCCGTAAATCCATTTTGGTACGCGGATAAAATCATGGGGATGGCGTGATTGCCGATCATGCAATAGTTATCTTGTCCCCAAGCTGTCCAAATGGGTAAAAATCCCTTCGCTTGATGATGAATGAGCATGGTTTGAACGATTCCATCGATCTTTTCTGGTGCGACAATTTGTAACAAGGGAAAGGCACCGCGGTAAATGTCCCAAATGGAAAGTGTGGAATAATATACTTTGTTTGCCGCTGTTTTGACCACGTCATCCACTCCACGGTAGCGTCCATCAACATCTGCAATGTTCGAAGGCTGTAAAAGCAAATGGTACAAAGACGTATAAAAAATTTCTTTTTGCTTTTGCGGTGCTTTGATTTCGATTCTCGACAAATACGTTTCCCAACTTTTTCGGTTTTCGTCGCGTACTTTTTGAAAATCCCAATGGTTGATCTCTACTTCCATGTTTCGTTTGGCGCCATCGACATCGGCCGTAGATAAAGCAATTTTTACTTGGAGGACCTGAGAATTAATTAAGTTGAAATCCAACAAATACTTGGGCGCTTTTTCGTTTTCTTTTCCAGCTAACTGCGTCGAATTCACAAACGGTTGACTAAACGTGATGGTAAAATAATAGCGGCGATTCACCCAGTTACTGGTGGAACAATAACCAGAAATCGTTGTGTTATTCTCGATTTTCACCGAACTTTCGATCACCAATCCTTTTGGATCGTTTTCTTCAAATACGAAGCGAAGTCCATGCTGTAAGTCCAAGTAAACTTGTGCTTCTTTTTCCGGAAAAGTATATTGATGAAAGGCCACACGATCTGAACACGTCAATTCAACCTTGACATCATCCTTTTTCGTTACATGGTAGTATCCGACGTTTGCGAACTCCGTCTCTTTGAAGTACGCATTTTTATCACTTGCTCGTTTTGGGTTGATGGGCAGCAACAGGACATCCCCCATTTCATTGATTCCGGTTCCACTGAAACGCGTTTGGGAAAATCCCATCAGAAACGTATCCTTGTATTGATATCCACTCGTGTGATTCCAGCCGAAATCCTGGTTATCTGGTCCGGGTTGCACCATTCCGAAGGGCATGGATGGACCTGGAAAGGTATGTCCCGTTCCGTCGGTTCCAATGAATGGATTGACAAATTTGCTGTACTTCTGCGCGGAAATCATTCCACTAAAGCATACAAAACAGCACAAAACCTTCCATTTTAACCTCATGCCTTCAAGTTTTCGTGTAAATACCTTTTCATTTCTATATTCAGTTCCCATTGATTCGCCAACGGACTCTGTGTGAATGGTGCTTGAGGCATGTATGGAAATGGACCGAATTCAGGCGTAATAGTGAATTGTGTGTTTCCTTGCTGCGACTGAAGTTGAATGATTTCTTTCCACCAACTCGTATACCGCTCCAAGTGCTGTTTCCATTCAGGAGCAAAAGGGTTATTCACCTGTGGACTCTGTTCAAATCCCACGCGGGCATGAATGTGTTGGATGTTCGGATAGATCCGCGTCAATAGTTCGTGTTGATCACTTAAATCGCTTTCCGAAACGACACAAAAATGGGACAAATCTGCGATGAGCTTGAGATTTGGGAAGATGTTCAAATAATCCAGTAGTGTTCGGAGGTGAAAGGAAAACCTTCCTCGGTGGATTTCGTGCCAGATTGGGATTCCGGATTTGCTCGCTATTTCTTCGGTCTGAGAAAGAATCTCCACATTCGAGTTGAAATCAAAAAAGTCCTTGCCAGTATGAGAATTAATCGCATGTGGGTTTAGACTAATCAAGAAATTCAGTCGGTTCGTCAAACGTTCTTTGTAGGCAGCAAGCGTTTCCTTCTCGTTTGAAAGTACTTGTTGTGCGATAAAGATAAATTCCGGATGGCTCGTCTTGCGGATGCGTTCCAATTCGGACATAAATTCATCCACAAAGTGCTGATCATCTGGAAAGTTAATTTCTACTCCGTCGTAGCCATGAGATAATACTTTGTCTAAAAAGGCTTTTGCAGAAAGATCTTCGGATCCCCAATATGTGCAAAGGTATTTGATGTCCATGCTTAATTTGAATAAATGAGTTCATTTAAGGGCGTTTGAATCACCTCGCCAATTTTCGCACCCGGACACCAGGTATTCCAGTCGTTTTCTTGATTCTTATTATCCGGTTTTTTCAAGACCATGTCTTTATCCATGTAAATCACTGTCATCACTTTTCGCATGTCGTTTGTCACATTTGCTCCCGCACGGTGGAAAATCCATCCGGAATGGAAACTGATTTCACCGATATCGAATGCTTCAATGACATGTTGAAAGTCCGTAACACGCAATGTTTTCTGAATGATTTCTTCACTTTCATCACCAATTTCCAATTCTCTTCCTTCGACGATGGCATGACTTCCTGCGCTAAATTCCAGAGGACCCATTTCCAAAGGCGTTGCTTGAAGCGGAATCCAAACAGTGACTGTTTTATCACTTGACAAAGGCCAGTAATATTGATCAGCATGCCAAGGCGTGATTCCGCCTCCACCCTCTTTAAACAAGGCTTGATCGTGGTACAAACGAACACCATCCACCCGCATCAGATCAGCAGCTATCTTGCCCATTCGTTTGCTAAAGACCAATTCTTTGACCAGTTCATTTTCACGCCATAAATTGAACAATTGCAGAAATGCTTTTCCATAAGTACTTCGCTCTTCGAGTGCTGTCTGTTCGTGATTCATTTGATTGACTTGAGTGGAAATCACCTCGTTGAAAAAATGTATGGTTTCCGTATCGAAAACCTCTTTCAATTTGATGAATTGATTTTTTTGATAAAACGCAAGTTGATCAAGGGTCAACGTGTAAGGAGCTTCGAGTTTTTCTCGAATCGATTCGGGCAAGTCATTCATGGTGTTTAATTTTAACAATAGCAAAGTCAAAAATAGGAATTCCTGAAGCTACCGATTAATCGTAAATTCGTATATTCTGATACTATATTGAATTTTACTTACATTTATCGCGTAAAATTAGTTCATCAGATGCTATGAAAGCCATTTTAGAAGACATTCCATCGAAAAAAGGAAAAGCCAGTTTTTATTCAACACGGATTACCGTTCCAAGTTTTGAATTCAAGTGGCATTATCATCCAGAGTACGAGTTGACTTACATCCTTAGCGGAAATGGTTACCGGATTGTCGGCAATTCACATGAACAATTTTCTAGCGGTGACTTGGTCCTTTTGGGAAGTAATCTTCCACACACGTGGTGGGGAAAAAATGATGATGGAAGTCCGTCGGAAGCGATTGTTATTCAATTTTCCAGCGAATTCATCGAACCCTTTTTAAGGTTGAGTGAAGGACAGTCCATAAAGGAACTGTTAGCGAAATCCGCAAAAGGAATTCGGTTTGAGTCGGATTCTACGTTGGTCGAAAAACTCCTGTCACTGAGCGAAACGAAAGAACTGGAAAGCATTCTTTCCTTATTATCCATACTTCAAGACCTCACAGAAAAACCAGCCACAAACTTATGTGCGGATTCTTATCACAACGTGATCTCAAAGAAGTTCGAAACGCGCATCAACAAGGTTTGCACGTATATTCAGAACCATTACTCGGAGTCCATTTCACTGAAGCAAGTATCAGATCTCGTCTTTATGACCGAAAGCAATTTCTGCAAGTTCTTCAAGAAAGCCACGAGTACTACTTTTTCAGATTACCTAAACGATTTGCGCATCAATGAAGCCTGTCACCTTCTGCTCTCTTCAGAGGACACTGTCAGTAAAATTGCACACAATTGTGGCTTTGAGTCCTTGAGTTATTTTAACCGCGTGTTTTTGAGAAAAAAAGGAATTACACCGACGGGATTTAGGAGGGCTTAAGCTCGTTTTAACATTTAAATTCAAAGTGAAGCGATCCGGATTTTAGCATCGTGATGACGGTGACCAAATGAAACGCAGCAATCACCAAGTTCGAAATGACGATTGGATTTTTAATTGACTTCACGGTAAACGGGGTCAAAACTTTGTAAACGATTTGAATCGAAAACAAGGCAAATACAAGTTTCACATCCATAAAGAACAACAAGAAACTTGAGGCTAACAATATACTTACGTATATCGCTAAAAGAATTCCGCGCGCTGGCGTAAATACTCCCGCGACATCTTGCATTTTTTCAACATTAAATAGCAGGGTCAAACAAACAGGAATAAGAACAAGAATATTTAAAATAAGTGAAGTAGTGACCATATCCATTAAATTCTATAAAATTATCATTTAAGTGACAATTCAGTAGAAAAAATGTTCAGGAGTAACACCGACAGGATTCAGGAAGGGTTAAAGGTCGTTTTAATATTTAAATTCAAAGGGATGCGATCCGGATTTTAGGATGGATATATGGAAATTGGAGAAATATTGAGACCATGATAATGTTGTGGTATTTATAATTTTTCGTCCCCTTTTGTAGTTTAATGGCATGCCCTGAAACTACAAAAGGAAAAAAAACTATCCCTTCGGTTTCTCCACATGTCCATCGGCGTGCTTCGCAAAACGTCCTTCTGATGACGCATGTACTTGATCGTAACGAGACCAAGGCCAGCCGCCGAATTGTGTTTTCTGGTAATCTTCGAACGCTTGGTAGATTTCGTCTTTGGTATTCATGACGAATGGACCGTGTTGAACAACCGGCTCATTGATTGGACGTCCTTGTAACACCAACACTTTAGATGTTTCTGTGTTGTTTTTTAAGGTCAGCGCCATTGTTGGATCCACTTCTACTGCATGGTAATGTGGGATTTCTTGTCCATCGATGCTTAAACGATTTCCTTCGTAATAAAACAAAGTGCGATTCACACCTGACGCTGTTGCGGGTAATGTCCACTCCGCATTTGGCTCCATGTGGATGTTGTAAATTGCCACGTGATTGTTTTCGTCTGCCGCCCACGAATTTGGCGGTGAACCGATGTAACGGTGCTCGTTTAATTTACCGACTAATACTTCGACGTGACTTTCAATTCCTTGTGTATCCTTCGTAGAAAACTTTGGAACGGACTCCGACCAAATCATTTTGAAATGCGGTTGGACCATTTTACTTTTTTTCGGGAGATTCAGCCAAATCTGAAATAACTCCAAGGGATTTTCTTTGTCTTGATTCAACAGTGGAAACATCTCCGAATGCTGTACTCCTTTTCCAGCAGTCATCCATTGCACATCGCCGTTTCCATAACGTCCGGCTGCGCCTAACGAATCCGCGTGATCTACAAGACCTGTACGAACAACGGTGATCGTTTCAAATCCACGGTGTGGATGTCCAGGGAATCCCGGAACGGTTGAACCGTGGTACATGCGGAAACCATCTTTCACGATGAAATCTTGTCCCATGTGGCGGCCATTGAATAAACTTGGATCGGGTCCTAGTTGTGCATTTCCTTTCGGAAAGAAATCTTCGTGGTGGACACAGAATAAAAAAGGATCTGCAGTTTCCCATTGAAATCCAAGTGCACGTATTTTTTTGATGCTATTTTGTGTTTCTTTCATGTCTTCTTTTTCTTTGGACCAAGATGCAAAAGGTAAAGCAACCAGGGAAGATATTCCGAGGCCCAGTCTTGTGATGAAATTTCTTCTTTCCATGTGTTTTGAATTAACCTCTCAAAAATACAGGTTTTCGCATAGATTTTTCCTTAACGAAGGTTAAGAATTCTTGAAAGATGAATATGCTCTTAAAACTAGGAAAGTTCTAACTTGAATTCAGATGTTTTGTGGAATACCAATTCAGGATAGTCTTGTTCTGCCATCTGCAACAAGAATGGTGTTTCTGCCAAGAAAACGATGTTATCGTCTTTGTCCGTTGCTAAGTAATTGGACTTCGCACGCATAAAACTTTGTAACTGTTCATTGTTGTCGGTAGTAATCCAACATGCTTTAAAGTAATTTCTAGGAACGAAACGACAATTCGCGCCATATTCGTGAATCAAACGGTAATTGATGACCTCAAATTGAAGTTGTCCGACCGTACCAACAATTTTACGATTTCCCGGTTGTTGTACAAATAACTGAGCAACCCCTTCATCGATTAACTGACGGATTCCTTTCTCAAGTTGCTTCGATTTTAATGGATCCAAATTCTCTAATTCTTGGAAGATTTCCGGAGAGAAACTCGGGATCCCTTTATACATCATCACTTCTCCACCTGTAAGAGTATCACCAATTTTAAAGTTTCCTGTATCGTACAAACCAACAACATCACCTGGGAAGGCTTCATCAATGACACTTTTGTCTTGCGCCATGAAGGAAGTTGGATTCGGGAATTTCAATTTTTTAGCCAAACGCACATGCTGGTAAAAAGTGTTACGCTCAAACTTTCCAGATACAACACGTAAGAAAGCAATGCGGTCACGGTGTTTTGGATCTAAGTTCGCGTGGATTTTAAAAACAAATCCAGAGAATTGATCGTCTCCAGGCTCGACCATTCGCTTATCTGTTTCACGTCCACGTGGGGATGGCGAAACTTCGCAGAACGTATCCAACAATTCTTTGACACCGAAATTATTGACTGCTGAACCAAAGAAAACTGGAGCAACGTCACCTGCAAGGTATGCATCGCGACTAAAGGCATCGTAAACGCCTTCAATCGTTTCCAATTCTTCACGCAATTCTTCCGCTGGTTTTTCTCCGACGATTTCATTTAATGCAAGATCATTAATGTCTGAAATAGAAACAACGTCGTCAGATATTTTCGTTTTATTCGCAGAGAATAAATTCAAGCTTTTTTGATAGATGTTGTAAACACCTTGGAAGCGATCTCCCATTCCAATTGGCCAAGTCAGTGGACGAACGTGGATATCTAGGCTTTGTTCCAATTCATCCAACAATTCAAATGGATCTTTACCATCGCGGTCCATTTTGTTGATGAAGATGATTACCGGCGTTTTACGCATGCGGCAAACTTCCATCAGTTTACGCGTTTGTTCCTCCACCCCATTTGCACAGTCAATCACGAGAATCACACTATCGACAGCCGTTAAGGTACGAAAAGTGTCCTCTGCAAAGTCTTTGTGTCCAGGAGTATCGAGGATATTAATTTGTTTTCCATTGTATTCAAATGCCATTACCGAAGTCGCCACGGAGATTCCACGTTGCTTTTCAATTTCCATGAAATCTGAAGTCGCGCTTTTTTTGATCTTGTTGTTCTTAACCGCACCAGCTGTTTGAATGGCACCACCAAAAAGCAACAACTTTTCAGTTAGCGTCGTTTTACCTGCATCGGGATGCGAAATAATCCCAAAGGTTCTTCTTTTTTCAATGGCTTCTTGATTCTTCATGGTATACTATGGAATGAAAAAAGACCGCAATGCGGTCTTTTCAAAAATA
>CANHMH010000112.1 GCA_947461635.1 Flavobacteriales bacterium
ACCGTTCGTTGAAGTCTTTTTTGGTGATGTCGTTTATGTGAATTTGATCGGTGATTTGGGTGAATTCCATGACTTTTGGTTTGTTAGATGAGATCTAAAAAACGAAATGTACGCAACCGAACGCGAATATTGGGACCATGAAAGGGAATCCCCGTGAATTACACAAATACAACAGAGAAGGATGCAAATTTCTCAGTTAATTCAACTGTTTTCGAGAGTTTACGACCCTACTTTCTCCAAGAATATTTCGCGAATATTTCCTTTCCAAGTATGAACCTTTCCTTCCAATCTTTTTTGATCTTCGGACAATTGAAACGTGTAGAAATTGGTGATGTTATTCGCATCCATTTGATAGGTCAAGATAGCGCCATCAAATTTTACATGGACATAATTCGGTTCCCAGTCCACTTGTGAATTGTGAAGAGAAATAACAAGGGAATCGTTTCTTTGAGTAAAACGCAAGGTATCTACGTAATCTACATCGCTTTCCATCCAATGTTCGGACCAAAGTCCAGATATGATTAGGGTGGGTTGTTTGATGGAAGAAGAAAGAACGACCATCAATCCAAAAAACAAACAGAAGCGAAGGAGGGCACTCATGCGTTACACAGCGACATTGTGTTCACGTAAGGCATCGTTCAAGGAAGTTTTTAAGTCCGTGGATGCTTTGCGTTGACCAATGATTAAGGCACATGGCACTTGGTACGATCCTGCTGGGAATTCCTTTGTGTATGTTCCTGGTATCACCACACTTCGTTCTGGAACGTATCCGCGGTGCTCGATTGGTTCTGTACCAGTAACGTCAATAATTTTCGTGGATTTTGTCAGAACAACATTCGCTCCCAGAACAGCTTGTTTTCCAACGCGAACGCCTTCCACAACGATGCAACGAGAACCGATAAACGCATCATCTTCTATGATCACTGGAGCAGCTTGCAAGGGTTCCAATACGCCGCCGATTCCAACGCCACCACTTAAGTGTACATTTTTACCAACCTGCGCACAACTTCCAACCGTCGCCCAAGTGTCCACCATGGTACCTGAGTCCACATACGCACCAATGTTAATGTACGATGGCATCATGATCACGCCCGGCGCAACAAAAGCTCCATATCGTGCAATTGCATGAGGGACAACGCGAACGCCTAATTCTTTGTAATTGCGTTTTAAAGCCATTTTATCGTGAAACTCAAATGGACCCACCTCGATGGTTTCCATTTGACGAATCGGGAAGTACATCACAACGGCTTTTTTAATCCATTCGTTGACAATCCATTCACCATTTTCTCCTGGTTCAGCAACACGCAACAAACCTTTGTCTAAATCTTCAATAACCGTTTCAATTGCTTGAATGGTTTCTTTGTCCTTCAATAATTCACGGTTATCCCATGCTGCTTCAATTTGTTGTCTCATGTTGTAAGTTTGATGTTTTTGGAATGAAAATAAGGATGATTAATCCGATGGCAAAGAATATGACTAAGGCTAAAATCGATGTGCGGATATTTAAATATCCTTCGATGAGTCCGAATGTTAAGGTTCCAACTGCAAGTCCGATTTTCTCCGCTAGATCGTAGAAACTGAAATAAGAGGTCAAGTCTTTGGTTTCAGGAAGTAATTTGGAATACGTTGATCGAGCCAGTGATTGAATTCCTCCCATCACGAGTCCAACGATTGCTGCAGCGATGTAAAATTGCCACGGTTCATAAACCAAGTAGTATACACCAAGGCACAATCCAATCCAAATAACAATAGCGATTCCGATGGATTTTAAGTTTCCAATTTTACGGGATACTTTGGACAAAAGATAAGCACCGAGAATGCCAATAAACTGAATGATTAAAATCGAAATGATGAGGTCCTGTTGTTTGATTCCACGAACTTCTTTGTTGGCAAATGCAACAGCCATCACCATGATTGTTTGGACAGCCATATTGAACATGAAGAAGGAAAATAAATAGCGTTTCAAGGGAATGTTCAACTTGATTTCCTGCCAAACCTTGTATACTTCACGGTATCCTTTGACTATGATGTTTCCCTCAACTTTACTTGTAGCGGTCGATTTGGGTAGACGTATGAACGAATAAGTCGCAAAACTAATCCACCAAAGACTCACTAATGGAAAAGCAAAACGAATGGGAATTGCTTTGGTAAAAACGGTGAGGATTAAAATGATGATCAATAAAATAGAACTACCAAGGTATCCCATCGAGAATCCACGTGCACTTATTTTATCGTGGTCTTTCGGTTCGGCGATTTCTGGTAAATAAGAATTGTAGTACACTAAACTTGCCCAGAATCCAACGGATCCAAAGAACAAAGCGAGAATGCTCCAATCGATAATAAAAGGTCTTGCTAAATTGGCCCAGAAACCTATGTCATTTAGAGTGTTAGGATTTAAAAAACCCTGAATGCTATTCGAGTTAAAATCAGGATAACAATGCCTTGCATGGAAAAAATAGAGTAGTCCGCTTGAAATTGCGCCGAGGTAACAAAAGAACTGCATAAACAGTTTTCGTTTTCCTCCAGCGTCTGCTATTCCCGATAAAACGGGCGATAAGATGGCCACAACGATGTAGGATAAACAAATCAAATAGGCATAAAACTCCGTGTTTTTGAATTCCATCCCAAGGACAGAAATCGTATCAAAAATCGTGGCTTTTGTAATTGGATCCTTGACGCTTGTCTGTGTTTCGTACAAAATTGGAAAAATTGCCGAACTGATAATCAGTGGATAGACAGAGTTTGCCCAATCATACATCACCCATCCGCGGATGATTTTTTTATCTCCTTTTTCAATCATATACGAATGTAGAAAATTATTCTAATCCAGCGATGTATTTGCTTAAATAGCTAAATCCGTCCGTTAATTCTCCCGTTATTGTGGTTTGCGATCCGCGTGCAATGACCTCATCTGGATCCTTTCCAAACAGACATGGTAGCACATGTTTCAATAATTCATTTCCAAAATCTTCTGATGCGTCTTTTGGCAACTCACACGGTAAGTTGTCAATGGCCATCACTGCAATCGCACCTTCTTGCATGAAGTCCACTTCAGATTGAGTAATTGGATCATAACCATAAATGCCATTGCCAATTTTACTTGGACGAATCGTACATGCGATAGGACCAGCGATGTCACAAGAAATGTCACCAACTACTTTGATGCGGTTTTCCGGATGCACTAAATCGTCATTGGTTAAAATGAAGGGTGATTTTGCACTCCAGAAGTGACAAGGGATATACATGTCTGATTTCTTGGAATAGCGACTAAACGTCGAAAGGTAATTTTCAGGTGTCGAATAAAAATCCTTTTTCACGAATGCAGTTCCATCCTTCGGAGCGAAATAATCTTCGGCTTCTAAATGTGTGTAAACAGGACCTTCAAATGAATTTTTCAAGTATTCCTCTGGACTCACTTCGGTAATTGGTAGAAGGTCAATGATTTCTCTTGCACCGTGTCCAACGCGACCGAATCCCGTTAAAACGACACGGAAATCAGCAGGTAAGTCAACTTTCTTTAATTCTTGTTCTACTTCCTTGCGGTCTTCACATTCATGCGCCGGTTTCATGGAATAACGTCCAGATTTTAATCCATACGTTAAGAATGCGTTGTAGCATCCAACAATTCCGGCATAGCGCCCAAAACCAATGATGCGTTTGTTGTATTTGTCTTTTAATACTTCGTAATCAACCAAGCGGATTTTTTTATCCAACACGGCATTCAATAAATCGCGATTGTACGGTTGTTTTTTAAAGGTATGTGAAAAGAAGAAAAAGGTTTTGTTCGGGATTAAATCCGCAATTTGAACTTCTTTCACACCAAAAATATAATCGCAATCCGTTAAAGAGTCCACTAATTCAATTCCTTGTTCAGCATAAGCTGCATCAGGATATGTTCGAATGGGACTTCGTTGCACGACAACTTTCACCTCTGGATACAATACTTCAATTGCTTTGCATTGTTTCGGTGTCAATGGCACACGAAAATCTGGCGGTACTTTTCCTTCACGGATGACACCTAATGTGATTGATTTCATAAATTAAATTCCTTGTGGTAGTAAGTATTGGTCGATGAATTCACGAACACACGCATCTCCACCTTTACGAGAAAGAATGATGTGACATTCTGTTTTAACTGCATTGACTGCAGAAGAAGGACAAATGGCTAGTCCAACTGCTTTCATTACAGCCAAATCATTGACATCATCACCGATGATTCCAACTTCGTTTAAACTGATTCCTAGTTCTCTACACCACGTATTGAGAATGTCTAATTTCGGCTCGCGTCCAACGTATACACGTTCAATTCCGAGAACTACGGCTCGATCTTGTACCATGTGTTCTGTGAATCCGGAGGAAATAATTCCCAATTGAACAGGACCATTTTTCACAACGTGCATGATCGCAAGTCCGTCTTGGGTATGGTATCTTTTTAATTGATCTCCTTTTTCACTCATGAACATGCCGCCGTCAGTTAAAACGCCATCAACATCTAAAATGAGTAATTTCAGTTTGTCTAGTTGTTTTTTGAAGTGGTTATTGCGAAATAGAGGCTTGAAAAGAAGCGCGGTTAAATCCACTTCGTATTCTTCACAAACGGCTTCTAAATCATACACGGAAAGTTCATTCACATGTTCTACATCCAAATCGGACAAGAAGTCATCGAACTCGATTCCGTTTTTTTGACAAAGTCCTTTTATATTTTGTTCTAATAACATCTTCTTAAATCATTTTGTAACCAACACTTGCTGCAACAGCCTGAAGGTCTTTTTGTAATTGTTTGAATTCTTCGTAATTCAACTGCTGTGAAGCATCTGATTTCGCCACTTTTGGATTTGGATGCGCTTCGATTAAAAGTCCATCAATTCCCATAGCAACACACGCTCGTGCTAATGGATTCACTCCATAAGCATATCCCATTGCATGCGAAGGATCCAAAACGATGGGGAGATTCGTGTGTTCTTGTAACCAAGCAACGCCACAAAGATCCAAAGTGAAACGCGTTCCTGTTTCGAAAGTACGAATGCCTCGTTCACACAAAATCACATTCTCGTTTCCACCAGCTAAGACAAATTCAGCCGCTTGAACAAATTCTTGCAGTGTGGTTCCAAATCCACGTTTGATCAATACAGGCTTTTTGATTTTTGCACACGCACGTAAAATTCCTTGATCGTACATCGCTTTTGCACCAACTTGAATGATGTCCGTATGTTCAATGATCTCATCAATGTGCGTCGCGTCGCGTGCTTCTGTAATGACATTCAAACCGTATTCGGTTCTCATTTTTGCCAAGAGTTGCAATCCTTCCAATCCAAGTCCTTGAAACGAATAGGGACTCGTTCTTGGTTTGTAGCAACCACCTCTCAAGGTGCTTAAGCCCATTCCAACAAGTAATTCTGCAGACGAACGAATTTGTTCTTCCGACTCTACTGAACAAGGTCCACCGATAAGGATGGTATTTTTGGTGTTTCCACCAATGCTCACATTTCCGATTTTCACTTCGCGTTTTTCCGAACGAAATCGTTTAGAAGCCAATTGAATGTCGTTGGCAAACACCCAGTGTTCACTTGTATTTGTCTCAAGTTCAGTGGGGATTTCCTTCACGCCAGAACCGGTGATGAGGTAGTTTTTTCCTTCGTAAGTGATGTGAAAAGCCTTGTGTTTTTCAGCGAATGTTGCGCAGTCGTTCGCGCTAACGGTTGATTTTAATTCAATGATCATAGTTCTCCCTTGATGAGGTTGACAAAATTAATGATTCCCACTGCCTGACCTTTGTCGTTTACGACGGGTAAGTACATGACAGGGAAGTTCGATTTTTTTAAAGTATGTAATAATTCAATGACAGTCGCACTTGCTTGAACGCACATGGGCTGACGATTGATAAATTCTTTTGGGTCAATATCCGCGGTGTTTTCTAAATGTTTCAAGAATGTTTTGCGAATATCTGCGCTGGAAACGAGTCCGAATAGTTGCTGGTCTTCTTCCAAAGCCAATGCAAATCCCATTTGACCAACTTCTACTGCTTCAAGGATTTTTCTGGTAGAGCAATCTGCTACTTCGAAGCTTGGAGCCTCGTTCAATGGAATCATGAAATCACCAATTTCGAAGCTAGATTCAATTTCACGTTTGGTTAAGTTCATTAGTGCGTGACCAATGCTCGGGCCATTAAATAAATAGGAACCTGAGACAGCAGAGCTAACACCCATGTTGCGAAGGATAAAAGACACTTCTCCGTTCACTCCACCGTCCACGTGAATGGATTTACTTGGATACTTTGTTCGGAACTGACGAATTTTGGAAAAATTCAAACGATCAAATTTCCCGCCGCTTTGTCCAGGAATCGTTGCCATGATTAAAATAAAATCAAAGTCCGCATAGGGATCAAAAGCCGAGATTGGAGTAGGAGTGATGATGGCCAATCCTTTCTTTCCGGTGATGGAAGTGGGGATTTCTAAAGGTTCTTTCAGGTTTTCCACTTGAAAAGTCACGTATTCTACTGGATTTCTTTCCAATAAATCGTAATACTTTGATGGATTTTCCGTGATGATGTGCAAGTCGATGGGTACGTCGCACCATGTTCGAATGTTGGAAATGTCCTCAAAAACACTCAAATCATCGTTACAGTCGACATGCAATAGGTCCACTTGATGCGCAACTAAATCAAGAATCACTTCTTTTAAAGAGCGACTTTTATCGCTGTAAATAGATGCGGAAATCTTCATGTAACAAAGATACTGAAATATTCTGTAAATGTCCGGAGTTGGAATGTTAATGGACCATGTCCGACAATCGGACCAAAACCTATGAACTACGCGTCATTTTGTATCCATCAACATTCATTTCCTTCAAACAGACTTTTTTGAACTGAAAAACACACGTTAGTGGTATTTTTATCGAAAAAATAAGTTGAAACATAGCGGAATTGATGCCATGCGACCAATTGATAATCGAACCGACACCAGAAAAATCTTCTTTATCTCCCACTTTTTGTCCGATTGTCGGACTTGATCCAAAAAGTTTGCAAAAAGATCAATTCCGAAGCATCGGACTCCGAATTCGATTCCCTTTGCAGATCGTAATCTGAATGAACATACCTCTCTACAAGCAAAGGGTTTTCTTCGGATTTTGTAACACGATGCTTGGCGCATGAGCTTGCAGCTATGCTTAGCATTAGCGTGTGACAATGCTCCTTGAAAAACGTCGAATTCTATGTCGGTCAAGATTCTATCTCGAATTTCTATCTTTGAAGTAAATACAACATTCATTTTCAAGATTGTTTCCCCGCGCATGAAAAGATGTAACACGAACCCTCACGACGAAGTTGCGTCAAAATTTCTGGCTGTTTGAGCCGAGGTACGAGAGCGAGTTTCAGAAATTTTAGCAAGGAGGAAG
>CANHMH010000113.1 GCA_947461635.1 Flavobacteriales bacterium
CTTAAACTAATGACGATCATTCCAATTGCACAAAGCACAAATACAAATCCCATGCGGTCAATGAATGGAATTTCATACACACCATTCGCATTTTTCACCGCAAATCCTATTGGATTCAAGCCTCTCAAGGAAACAACAAGTGGAAGGAATTTGAGTAAAATAGAGAAGATGAATCCGCCAATTGTGGCAAACAAGGCTGCATTTGAGGTGGTTTTCTTCCAAAAGAATCCAAAGATGAACATCGCAAAAATACCCGGACTAACGAATCCAGTGTACTCTTGAATGTATTGGAATCCACCTTTTTTATCAATTCCCAAAAATGGTGATACCGCCATCGCGATTAACATCGCCACGACAATCGAAATTTTACCCACATTTACCAATGATTTCTCCGTGGCTTCGGGTTTGATTTTCGTTTGGTAAATGTCCAAGGTGAAAATCGTCGCAATGCTGTTTGCTTTACCAGCTAATGAAGCGACAATCGCAGCCGTCAACGCTGCAAAGGACAATCCCTTCAAGCCAGATGGCAATAAATTTAACAACACTGGATAAGCTCGATCTGGATTTAATTCTCCTCCTTGCAACATCTCGGTTTGAAAATGTCCGTTTTGATAAAGTACGTATGCTGCAATTCCCGGCAGGACAACAATCACGGGCATTAACAATTTTAAAAATGCGGCAAACAGGATTCCACCACGTGCTGTTTTTAAGTCCGCTCCCAAAGCGCGCTGCGTGATGTATTGGTTACAACCCCAATAATTCAAATTAATGATTAACATTCCACCAATTAAAACGGAGAGACCTGGCAAGTCCATGTAGTTGGAATTGGATGTATCAAAAATCATGTGAAAATGATCGCCAGCTTGACTTTTTAAATAGGACAATCCATCCCAAAGACCCGATCCACCGAATTCTTTTGCGACTAAGTCTACTGCTAAATAGGTTGTCACGAGTCCACCAAGGATTAAAAAGAAAACCTGGATAACATCTGTAAATCCAATGACCTTCATTCCTCCAAGGGTAATAATCACTGCGAAAATCGCTAGAAAAGCCATACAAAAGAACAAGTTCAATCCTGAAATGCTGCTAATGGCCAAAGCGCCCAAATACAAGATTGCTGTTAAATTGACAAACACATACAACATCAACCAAAATACCGCCATGATCATGGCTACTTGTCCATTGTAGCGTTTCTTTAAATACTGTGGCATGGTAGAAATTTTGTTCTTTAAGTAAACAGGCATAAAGAACACAGCAACAAGAATTAAGACCGCTGCAGACATCCATTCATAAGTCGCGATGGCAAGCCCCATTTTGAATCCACTGCCGCTCATGCCGATGAATTGTTCTGCACTGATATTACTTGCAATCAAGGATGCGCCAATCGCCCACCAAGTCAAGGATCCTTCCGCTAAAAAGTAATCTTGGCTATTCAAAGATTCTTTTTGTTTGCGCTTGTAAATCCAAAAGCCGTATCCGACAATAATGATGAAATACACAAGAAACACAAGAAAATCCATAGTAGATAAAGTATGCATGGTTTAGGTTGTTTTATAATGAATCGATGAAAGTGAGCGAAGTCTTTCCGCGCTTTGTTCTGGAGTGATGTCACGCTGTGCTTCCCCCAACATTTCATAGCCAACTTGGAATTTCTTCACGCTAGCACTGCGTAATAGTGGTGGATAAAAATGCATGTGAATGGTCCATTCGGGATGATTCTCCCCATCCGTTGGTGCTTGATGAATCCCAGCAGAGTAGGGAAAGGAGCAGTGGAACAGATTGTCGTATTTTACGGTTACACAGTGAATCATTTCTGCAAAACTCAATTGCTGCTCATGGTTCAAATCCCCTAGGTTCTCACATGGGAATTTACTGACAATCATGGTTTCAAATGGCCACGTCGCCCAATAAGGAACAAGAAGTATAAAGTGCTCATTCTCTGCAATCATGCGTTCTTGTTTCGTTAATTCTTCTTGAACATAATCCAAAAGTAATGGACTACTGTGCTTTTTGTAATAATTCAATAGCTGCTTTTGCGTTTTCGCTACTTGTGTTGGTATTGATTCTTGCGCCCAAATTTGTCCGTGTGGATGTGGATTACTACACCCCATCACACTTCCCTTGTTTTCAAAAATCTGTACGTGATTAATATACTCCAACTCACCCAAGGATCTGTATTCGTTCGTCCACGTTTCGATAATGGAATGCAATTCTTGAATGGTCATTTCCGCTAATGTCAAAGCGTGATTTGGCGAAAAACACACCACTTTATTGATGCCTCGTTCTGCTTTGCTTTGAAAGAAATGAGAATCTGTATCAATCTGATCAACGGGATCTTTCATCAATGCAGAAAAATCATTTTCAAACACAAAGGTCGATGCGTATGCTTCATTTTGTGCTCCATTGGAACGCACATTTCCCGGACACAAATAACAGTTTTCGTCGTGACTTGGACGCTGTTCCTCATATAAATCTTCCGTTTGTCCTTGCCACGGACGCAATGCGCGCTGCGGAGAAACGAGAATCCACTCATCCAACAATGGATTGTAACGTCGATGCGGATGTATGTCTTGGTTAAACTTGTTCATGCCATGTGAGGTGTTGAATTCCTTGACTAATGTTGATTGGATACGCTTTTGCTTCAATGCCAAATTTTGCTAAATATTCACGGATAAGCGCTTGAATCACGGAATGTTGACAATCCTGTTTTAATAGAACAAGTAAGCAACCTCCGAATCCACCTCCCATCATTCGAGCACCGAGTACATCTTGGTGTTTTACGGCGCTTTGATGTAGGAAATCCAGTTCGATGCAACTGACATCGTATTTAGTAGAAAGACCTTCGTGAGTTTGATTTAACAAACTCCCGAGCAATAGCTCGTCTTTGTTTTCTAAGGCTGACATCGCTAAATGAACACGTTCAATTTCTGCAACTACATAAGACGCTCGTCGGAAAGAGATTTCTCCCATTTGCTCTCGCGTTGCTAGCACATGCCTCATTTCACATTGACGAAATGAACGGACTTCCGGAAAAGACTGTTTGACGACTTCAAGCGCATGTTCACATTCGGAGCGACGTTGATTGTACGCTGATTCTGCTAAATCGTGTTTCACACAAGAATCGATGAGTAAGAAGGTACTGTTTTCCAATTCCGCATGAACAAAATTCAAGGACAAATCTTGACAATCCATGAGTATAAAGGAATCCTTTTGACCAAAAACGCTGGCAAATTGATCCATGAGTCCACAATTCACTCCGGCAAACTCGTGTTCTGTGCGTTGTCCGATAAGTGCCAATTCTTTTTTCGATTTCCCTGCTTTTGTCCATTCGTTTAATGCGTAAGCAAAACCACAACTCAATGCTGCAGAGGAGGAAAGTCCTGCTCCGATTGGAATACTGCTTTGAAAAACGAGTTGAAATGGTGGAATCTCCATTCCAGAAAATTGGTGCAAGACTCCTTTAATGTAATTTGTCCAATGGTGCTGATCTGCCTGAAAATCTTCCTGTGCATCGAAATGAAATTCTTCCTCAAGGTCCAATGCAAGCACGATGGATTTCTCCGTGGATGAGGGCCCAAGTGCGAATCCAACATATTTGTCAATCGCCGCAGGACAAACAAAACCGTCGTTGTAGTCGATGTGTTCACCGATTAAGTTGATGCGTCCTGGTGCAAAGACAAGTAGGGCAGGGCTCTTTCCAAATTGCGCTTTGAAGTTTAAACTTAATTCCCGTATGATTGCAGTTGAAACATCCATCATTTTTCTGGTACTAAAATGAATGAAATCGTTCCTAGTTTGGGTGAACTTGCTTCAATCTGAATTTCATTATGAAATCCTTCTGTCTTTAAGAGAATCGATGCGATTCCAGCTTCAGATTTCACGGGATTCTCTCCAATCAAGGTTGCATTTTTCCCCTTGATGATTTTGAAAGTGATTTCCTCTTCTGCTGTCGGAACGATTGTTTCATCCGAAGTAACGAACGCTCTAACGAAAACCAAGTCCATTTGATCCTTGGAAATTGGAATGCCTTCCGTTACGATATCCATGTTCATGCCATTTGGGATTCCTGGAGTAAATACTTGTCGGAAAACGACTTCTTTATTATTCGCAAATCCAACAGCTTTTAACGTTCCCGGAACAAATTTAGAAACTTGAAAATGAAAAGGTGGATGATTTAAATGATCACTAAAGGAATTGATGGTAGGTTTTTGTCGTCCAATCAAGGAATCGTTTAAATACAATTCCACTTCTTCTGCGTTGCTAAATATGGTGATGTCAAGCGGAGAGTCAGGAGTCCAGAAAGTAGCAATACTTAAATTATAACCGGATTCTAAACGCGGATCACGCAATGAATCTAAAGGTGAGACTTGACTTTTATAAAAATCGAAGGAGAATTTCGGGATTCTAAAAATATCCGCGATTCCAGAAGATTCCAAGTCTGGACTATAACCGCGGTTATAATCGAACATCAACCAATTGGCTTCACCAATGATTTGTTTTCCTTGATGATTTGAATTACTCGCTTCCTGAAAATTGAATGCTTGCTGCAATAGACGTTTCTCACCATCCGATCGCAACTGACGTGATGTCCGTTCTTCTTCTTTTAAATCAGAAAAAGTACTTTGTTGAAATCCAGCGTTTTGCGCATAATATTCCCAATCACCGTATTCGGCAACGAGGATGTGTTTCGATCCATTTTGATAGGAATTCCAATAAACTGGTGCTTTAGCATGTTGACGTGCAGGAATAAACAAATCGTAAGATGGATCATCAATCCAACTGCAGCTAATGGAATAAAATGACATTTCTTCATCCAGAATGGCATTCATTTCTTTTGTGAATGGAGGTTCCATCCACGTTTCATTCAAGGAATTCTCCCAAAACAGGACACAGGCACGATTACGGTCGCGACGAACCATATCGCGTAGATTCTGCTTGACATTCACTTGAAACGTAGAATCTCCCATGAATTGCCAGCCAGGTAGACAGTCCATCACAATCAATCCCAGTTCATCACAGGCATCCAGAAAGGACTCTGACTGCGGATAATGGGAAAGTCGCACAAAATTGAATCCGGCATTTTTAATCATGACTGCATCTCGCCAATTGGCATTATCCGAAAGTGCATAACCAACATAAGGATATTCCTGATGTCGATTCGTTCCAAACAGCTCGAATTTCGATCCATTCAAGAAAAATCCATCATCTTTCAATTCAAAGAAACGAATACCTACTTTTTGATGTTGTTCGTCAATAAGTTTGTCGTCTTTGTAAACGCGAACCGTCATTTCGTACAAAAAAGGATGACTCGGACTCCATAGTTCAGCATGAGCTACATTCACTTCTGATTTGACTTGTTGACTCGTATTTCCTGCTAATTCATACGTATTGGATATAGTTCGATTGGAATATCCTTTTCCATCTGTAATCAATGTTTCGACTCTGATTTTAGCTGACTCATTTGATTCATTTTTGACATGAACCAGTACTTGTGCTTTCGCAGTGGATGCTTTAAAGGAATTAAAATTCACAAATACGCCACCAGAACCTGGAATATTCTCATGGACAGCATCAGTGATGTGAATTTCATTCGTTTTGATGAGTTTGACATTCCGGTAAATCCCTCCGTAATAATTGAAATCTAGGTCCTTTAATGGTTTTCCCGGTGGAATTTGTGGATTGTCCTCATTGTTTACTCGAACTTCAAGGACATTTTTGCCACTTTTTAATTTCGGCGTTAGATCAACCGTAAACGGAAGATAACCTCCTTCATGCGTTTTCATCCAGGTTCCATTCAAGTAAACATCCGCTTTCATCATGACTCCTTCGAAGTATAAAAAGGCTTTTTCATCTTTCTTTAGCGAACAATGAAAGGATTTACGGTAAATACAGTCCCCTTGAAATTGTGACACGACCACTTTTGACTCCAATCGAGCGGTATGTGGAAGCGTCACTTTTTCCCAATTATGGAAGATCGGACTGTCTTTCACATCCGCACGTAAAAACTCCCAATCCGAATTAAAGGATGTGACTTTTCTTGACTGACCAAAGGTCGTTAGTGTTGAGAAAAGGAATAAGAAGAAATATAAATTACGCATGGACTTAATTAAAGAAGGCATCTAGTGCCGTTGACGGTTTTCCATTGTTTTGCCAACAATTCAATTGGTAGTTACTCCATGATTTCGCACCTTCTGGTTCCCAGTAGATCACTCCGAGACCACGTTGACCTGGAATTCCACGTACAATCGAAATGACTTGACTTAACATATCTTGCGTATTTTGAACTAAGGTATAATCACCGCCAACTTCCACCACCATGACATCTTTGTCGTAGCGCGTAACCATGTCGTTCAAGTTTGTTTCTAAATCGTTAATCGTTGCGGTATAGTCTGTACCAAGCCAATATGGATAGTACGAAGCACCGATGACGTCGAATTTCATACCATTTGCTACGGCTAAATCAAAGAACCAGCGAAAACGTGCGTTGTCATTTCCTTTGTCGATGTGCACAATGACTTTTATGTTCGCATCAATGTCTTTTGTTGCGTCGTAACCTTTATTTACAAGTGCGGACAATTGTCCAAAATTCGTGTAGGATCCTTCCGGCCAAAGCATTCCGCTAGGAATCTCATTTCCAATTTGCACCCATTCAGGAGTTACTCCTGCGGATTTAAGTGCGTTCAACACATCGTATGTATGTTGGTAAACAGAATCCTTAAGTGCTGCAAACGTACAATTCGCCCAAGCAGCAGGTTTTGTTTGGTGTGCGGGATCCGCCCAAGTATCAGAATAGTGAAAATCAATCATGACTTTCATTCCTAAATTCTTCGCGCGAACGGCCATCGCAACCGTTTCTTCTTTCGAACAGTGTCCATTTTGTGGATGACTCGACGGATTCACAAATACACGTAAACGAACGGTGTTCATCCCTCTGTTTTTCAGGATTTCCAAACAATCTGTTTCGGTTCCGTCGGACTCAAAGAACTTAAATCCAGTCGC
>CANHMH010000114.1 GCA_947461635.1 Flavobacteriales bacterium
GTGAAAAAAGCAGACTTAAGAACCTATATTTATCACCGAAACATGCCAAATAGCATTTGCTCAACGATCAAAAAAGAAAACCTTGTCAATTGTTAATGGATGTCCTTTTTCGATAGCCCCAATTTTTCGTCGAACGGTAACGTTATCATGGCCTGTCACATTACAGGTGTCTATGATGTAAACCGAAATGAAACGCTACACGATGATTCCTATGAATTGGTGCGTGCCTGGGCGGAATCCATTGCGGACAAAAAGCTACACGGAATCATCTTTCACAATAATTTCAGCGTGGAAAGCTGCCGGAAATATGAAAATGACTATATTTCTTTTATTCGCGTCGATTACAATCCAGCATTCAATCCGAACGTGTTTCGCTATTTTGTTTACCGTGATTTTTTGGAGAAAAACATTCAGTTGTTTGACAATCTTTTCGTGACGGACATATCCGATGTTACCCTCATTAATAATCCATTTACCGAAGCATTTTTCACGGAAAATCCACAGTCCATTTTCTGCGGGGACGAGCCCAAAATACTGAATAACGAATGGATGAACGAGCATTCCACTCACCTGCGCAACAACCTTCCGGACTATGCCGACTATGAAAAGTCATTTGGGGAGGAAACTCTTTTAAATTGCGGAATCATTGGTGCTAAAGCTCACCTATTCTTTGAATTCATTCAACAGTTGTGCGACATTCATGAACGAGGAAACCGCGAGAATAAAACGGCATTCACTGGTGACATGGGCGCTTTTAATTATTTGGTTCGAACGAAATTCAACGAGCAACTTAAGCACGGAACACCCGTGAACACTGTTTTTAAAGGCTACGAAAACGACCGTCAAGATTGTTGGTTTCGACATAAATAGCATTTCGCAACATCCGGATTACCTTAAAAAAACCGTTCTCTTTAACCTTTCCTAAAATAAAAACGCAGTATCTAGCTTAGCTAATTGGACCAATTCGATTCTAAAAGGATTCATGAAAATAGCGGTTCATTCATTTTCTACGTAATTATTTTTTAATTTAAACGTAAACTTATAATGATGAACACAAAACTCACCTTAAATCTGAATGCCGAGATTATTCACGAGGCAAAAACATATGCCAAGAGTCATCAAGTTAGTTTGTCTAAATTGATTGAAAACTACTTGAATTCATTGATCTCTGAAGAAAGCAACGACGAGAATCAAATCTCTGATTTTGTCAAAAGCATGTCCAGCAAAACGAAGCTCCCGGCAAATTTTGATGTTCAAAAGGAACGTTTAATACTCCTAGAAAAGAAATACAAATGAGTAGATTGTTTTTAGATACCAATGTCATACTGGATTTATTGGCGCAAACCAATTGTTCCGTGATCATCACACGAAACGGAAAGGACTTCAAACATTCCAGTATTCCCGTCATGACTGCGGAAGAATACCTAAAAAGATAGTCACCGTTTTTCAACTAAACGTTCCCACCAGGCATTCAAAATATTCCTTTGCGGTGAATATTCACCTTCCTCTAGCGTTAAATCTTTAATCGAAATATCCGCCCCCTACTTCCCAAATCCAAAAGGCAGCAAGTCATTCACAGAATGAAGAATCATCGTGCGCTTATCTTGGTTCACTAAAATCACTCGAATCTTTTTTGCTTGACGGTTTTCGGTTTCTAACATGACTTGACGACAAGATCCGCATGGGGACAACAAAAATTCACTCGGCATAAGTTCTCCACGTGCTACCACGCAAATCGTTTCGATAGATTCCGTTGGATAATTTGCTCCGGCGTAAAAAAGCACCACGCGCTCTGCACAAAGTCCAGATGGATACGCAATGTTTTCTTGGTTATTTCCTTTTAAGGTGAGTCCATTCGACAAACGAACTGCTGCGCCGACCTTAAATTCACTGTACGGAGCATAGGCTAAATCCATCGCCTCATAGGCTAAATGAACCAACTGAAGGTCCGATTCAGCTAGGTTTTCCCAAGTGGAATGAAGCTCGTAATCAAAGTGAAAGGATTTTTGCATAAAGCCTTCAACGGGCATTTTTACATGTTGTTACAATTATTCAAGTATTCGCTGGATTTTTTCAAAGATCTCAACTGCATTTTTCTTAACTTCGTGTCCTTAAATAAATTTAAATGCAATCTTTAGAAGAAAAAGCGAGCTACGGTGTGGGAATGAGCATCGGTGAGAGTTTGAAGAATCAACAACTAGAACACATCAATGTCAACTTGATGATGCAAGCCATTCAGGCGGTTTTCAATAATGAAACAACTGCTTTAACTCCGGATGAAGCAAACATTTTTATCCAACAATACTTGGATGAGAAAAAAAATGCGGCTTTTAGCGAAAACAAAACACAAGGTGAAGCATTTTTAGCGGAAAACGCGAAAAAAGAAGGTATTCAACAAACCTTCTCCGGATTGCAATACGAGATTTTAACAGCAGGTGATGGAGCGAAACCAGGTGCAACAGATAATGTGACCGTTCATTACCACGGAACATTAATCGATGGTACTGTTTTCGACAGTTCTATGTTACGTGGAACTCCAGCAACATTTGGTGTTCACCAAGTGATTCCAGGATGGACCGAAGCATTGCAATTGATGTCTGTTGGATCTAAATTCCGCTTATACATTCCTCAAGAATTGTCTTACGGAGCTAATCCACACCCAGGTGGACCCATCCAACCATTCAGTGCCCTAATTTTTGAAGTTGAACTATTAAACATAAACTAATGATCCGTTATTCCCTATTTATCGCCTTATTCCTTATTCTTCAAGCATGTGGAGGAGAAGAGAAAGTTGAATTGAAAACAGCAAAAGAAAAATACTCTTATGTATTAGGCTGCGAAATCGCTAAACCATTTATTTCTGAAAGTCCGTTTAACAAAATGGACAAAGAAAAATTAATTGAAGGATTCCATTGCAAAGTGGCTGATTCTGAATTCCAAGGTCTCTCCAAAACAGTCACAAAATGCATTGGAAAAACTGGGAAAGAGTTTAATGAGAAATACAACGCAGAAGGATCTTTGGCAGTTGGAAAAATCAACCGTCAACGTTTCGAAGGATACTTTAAAGATTTGGATGCTTTGCCTTTAATTGACATTAAAATGGTAGAAAAAGGTTTTTCTGATGGACTTAACAAGTTAGATGTTGAGGTCTTGAAAAATGAAGATCGCAAGAAAATTATGGCCACTTTCGAAGTCGAAATGAATAAAAAGTATGCTAAAATCACCGAGCAATTCAAAGCGGCTGGTGAAGGATTTTTAGAATTGAATAAAGCGAAACCTGGTGTCATCACTACTCCAAGTGGACTTCAATACCAAATAATTAAAACTGGAAAAGGAGCAAATCCAACAGCAACTTCATCTGTAAAAGTTCATTATCAAGGAACAGTTCCCGAAGGCGGAATCTTTGATAGTTCCATTGGAAGAGAACCGGTTTCATTTGTGTTAAACCAAGTAATTCCAGGTTGGACAGAAGGAATCCAATTGATGAATGTTGGTTCTAAATTCAAGTTCTTTATCCCTCAAGAATTAGCATATGGTGGAAATCCACCACCAAATACCATTATCAAACCTTATTCTCCATTGATTTTTGAAGTTGAGTTAATCAGCATCGAAAAAAGTGAAACACCTGATTTAGGAATTAACCCGCAAGGCATTCGCTAAATAAATCGTATTTTTATTCAAACTATCTCAGATGATCAAACGTTTTCTCTCCCTTCTTTTTTTGGTAGCATTGTTTCTACAAAGTTGTTCCGAAGATGTGAAACTTGCCGGTGACTTTAAAGAAACAGCAATTGTCTATGGATTGTTAGATCAGGCTGATTCCTTGCATTATGTTAAAATCACTCGAGCGTTCATAGGACCAGGAAATGCACTTGACATTGCCCAAATTGCAGACTCAAGTTATTTTGACCAAGTTGATGCGACCGTTTCTGAGGTGGTGAATGGTACCGTTACCCGAACATGGATTCTGAAAGACACACTCATTCAAGACAAGGATACAAACGGGTTTTTCTACGGTCCTGAGCAAAAAGTATATTATTTTAAGACACTTCCAACTGGTGTAAACGAGGTGATTCAAACGTCAACAGACCCGATGAAATCGTCTTTGAAACCAACTGCTCGTTACCGTTTTTCTGCAAGCATTAACAATGGAGCATTTGAAGTAAACGGTGAAACAAGTTTGGTGCGCGGAATAACATCGAACTCGAGTTCCCAAAATTACACCTTCAAATTCGCAGATAGCCCCGGAGAATACTTATCCACTGGCTTAGCTGTTTCCAATACGGGTAACTCCTATGTGATGAATGGTCAACTTGATGTAGCTTACACGGAATACATCGCTGGGACTACAACTACAAAAAAGTACAATTGGAAAATCGGTGAAAAAGAGGTTGCTCCAAATAGCTCACTGACATTCTCTTTAAGCGGTAGATCATTTTATGATTTAATGAAGCAAAGCATTGTGCAAAACATTCAAGTGGAAAAAAGAACAATACAAGGAATTTACATCACGATTACTGGTGGAGCAGAAGAATTTTACAATTACATCACTGTAAACAAACCAAGCTCAGGTCTTGCACAAAGTAAACCGAGTTATACCAATCTTTCTGTAACCAACGGAAAACGTGTCGTTGGAATTTTCTCCTCTCGTCAAACCTTGAAAATCTACAAACCTTTCTACACCTCTCCGCAACAAGCTTACATTCGCGCAATCGATAAGAAAAGTACAAGAGAATTATGCCAAGGACCCATTACTGGAACTTATTTGTTCTGTTCCAATCATCCTGGTGACAACATCGTCAACCAAGAAGAATCCTACGCTTGTCAATAATTTCCTAGGGGAAACTTCTAGGAGTTCGTATCTTTACCCTTGTGAGTGAAAGAATAACCTATTTTGCAGATGTCCTGCTTCCTGTTCCAATACATCAGGTCTTTACTTACCGTATTCCGTTTGAATTAAATGACCACGTCCAAGCTGGACTTCGTGTCATCGTTCCGTTTGGGAAAAATAAATTACTCACTGGAATCGTCACACGAATTCATGAAGAAGTTCCTGCGGTATATCAAGCGAAGTATATTCTTCACCTGCTCGATGAACAAGCCATCATCACGCCCAAGCAATTGCAATTTTGGGATTGGATTTCATCCTACTACATGGCACCTATTGGAGATGTCATGAATGCCGCACTTCCAGCAAATTTCAAACTGGCAAGTGAGACAAAAATCCGTTTACATCCAGAGTTTGACACAGCAATTGATTTACTTCAAGAGAGAGAGAAAACAGTCGTTGAGGCTTTGGAAATGAAGGACCAATTAAGTTTAAAAGAACTTTCAGATATCTTAGGGATCAAGACCATTCAACCATTGATCAAAGCAATGATTGAACGCCGCATCGTTTCTTCAAGTGAAGAAATCAATGAACGCTACGCTCCGAAAACCTTATTGTGCGTTTCCTTGGGTGAAGCCTATTTAAAAGAGGAACTGCTCAATGAATTCATACAAGAATTGGAAGCAAGTACCCGTGCTCAAAAACAAGTGGATGCCATACTTCAATTTATCAAAATTGGCATGGAACAAGGTGGAATCCACCTTCCGATTTCAAAGAAAACCCTACTTGAAAATCAGGTGAGTGCCTCAGCCATTAGTACTCTTGAAAAACGAGGATTCTTTGTCCTTGAACGTTTTCAAATTGATCGACTCAGTGGGCTCAATCTCGAATTAAATGGATTCAAACCACTAACAGAAGCGCAGCAAACTGCCTTAACAGAGGTGGAAACGAGTTTCGAAGAAAAACAAGTGACCTTACTTCACGGAGTTACTGGTTCTGGAAAAACAGAAATCTATGTCCAATTGATTCAATCTTATTTGGACCTTGGAAAACAAGTTCTTTTTTTATTACCAGAAATCGCATTAACAACCCAATTAATTCAACGTTTGTCAGCCTATTTCGGAGAACAAGTAGGCGTCTATCATTCAAAGTTTAATCAGAATGAACGCGTCGAAATTTGGAATCATGTATTACACAACGATCCGAACAAATACCGGATTGTTTTAGGAGCACGCAGTGCTGTTTTCTTACCCTTTCAAGACCTTGGATTCATCATTGTCGATGAGGAACACGAAAGTTCATTTAAACAATATGATCCTTCTCCACGTTACAATGCCCGAGATGCAGCAATCGTACTTGGTTCCTTACACAAGGCAAAAGTTCTTCTGGGCACAGCAACTCCTTCTTTGGAAACCTATTACAATGCGAAGCAAGGAAAATTTGGCTTAGTTGAATTGAACGAACGCTACAAGGGACTCAAATTGCCTGAGATTTGGTGCGCAGATTTGAAACGCGAACGCAAATTAAAAAACATGCAATCGCATTTTACGCCAATGATTTTGGAAGAAATGCAATCCGCACTCAATAAAGGAGAACAAGTCATGTTGTTTCAAAACCGGAGAGGTTACACGCCGCTATGGTCTTGTGAAGTCTGTAACTGGACACCAAAATGTACGAATTGTGACGTATCCCTCACCTACCATAAACACAGTAATTTATTGAAATGCCATTACTGTAGTTTCACCACCTCTCCCGTCGGTAGTTGCACCGCTTGTGGAAGCAATCGCCTACAAATGCTCGGATTTGGTACCGAGAAAATTGAGGACGAACTGTCGATCATGTTCCCGAATAAAGTCGTAAAACGTCTAGATTTAGACACAACACGTTCGAAACATGCGTATGAAGAAATCATCGAAGAATTTGAACAGCGTCGAATTGATATTCTCATTGGAACCCAAATGATCACCAAAGGACTCGATTTTGATCATGTATCCATGGTTGGAATTCTAGACGCAGATATGTTGTTGAATCGACCTGATTTTCGCGCTTACGAAC
>CANHMH010000115.1 GCA_947461635.1 Flavobacteriales bacterium
AGACAAATAAGGAATCAAAGTCAAGTGTACAACGACACAATCGTTTTCAAATTCCCAAAGCATTTGACGCACTGCTTCTACGTATGGTAAAGATTCGATGTCACCAACAGTTCCACCAATTTCCGTAATAACGATGTCGTATTTACCGTTTTTAGCAACCAATTGAATGCGTTCTTTGATTTCATCCGTAATGTGGGGGATAACTTGAACTGTTTTTCCTAAATAATCGCCACGACGTTCTTTCTCAATTACCGACTGATAAATTCTTCCCGTCGTAACATTGTTCGCTTGAGAAGTTGGAACATTCAAGAAACGCTCATAGTGACCTAAGTCAAGATCGGTTTCTGCTCCATCATCCGTCACATAACATTCTCCGTGTTCATATGGATTCAGTGTTCCTGGATCAATATTGATATAAGGATCTAATTTTTGAATGGTTGTGGAGTATCCGCGTGCTTGTAACAGCTTCGCAAGAGATGCGGCAATGATGCCTTTGCCTAAAGAAGAAGTAACGCCCCCGGTTACAAAAACATACTTGGTTGAATTGGACATAAATAAATTTGTAACTACGGGAGTCAAAGATAATACATCCTTTGCACTTGTCAATTCAAATGTTAACAAAAAAGGAGATTGTTTATTTCTTTTTATGCCAAACGAAATAATCTTGCTTTTGTGTGGGGCGGTTTTCTTCGATTTCTCTGAGTGGTTCACAAGGTAGGAGGGAAGCATGACAATCCGCGGGAAGTTGCTGATATAGTGCTGTTCCTTCCGTTTTCCATTGAATCATTTCATCGCTTACTTCCTTTACAATTTTCGCTGGATTCCCGACAACGATACTGCGTGGAGGAATAGTGGTGTTTGCTGGGACAAAGCACAAAGCGCCAACGACGGATTCTTTTCCAATGACCACATCATCCATGATCACACTGTTCATTCCAATCAAACAGTTTTCTTCGAGAATTCCTCCGTGGATAATGGCACCATGTCCAACATGCGCACCTTTTTTCAAATGAACGGTCGTACCAGGGAACATGTGAATCGTACAGTTTTCTTGCACATTGCAGCCATCTTCGATGATGATTTGTCCCCAATCTCCACGAATTGCTGCGCCCGGACCAATGTAAACATTTTCTCCAATGATGACATTCCCAGTCACACAAGCTTGTGGATGAATGAAACTAGACGCTTTGATGACAGGAACGAATCCATTAAAAGAGTAGATGGCCATGAAGTTTATTTTAGACGAAATTAAACAAAAGTTGAAAACAAGGACATTAATTATGTTAAATAGACTTTGGTAACACAAGTTACTGAAGGGAATCCTCCAATCCGTATCTTTGTGTCCTAAAATAGAAGCTATGAAATTTTTAATGTCCCTATTACTTGTTGGATTATCAGCGGTATCGTGTGCACAGAATCGTGTATCACAAACAGAGTTTAAAAAATTAATGAAGGATCCTTCAGCACAAATAGTAGATGTTCGAACTTCGAAAGAAGTAGCAGAAGGTAAAATTGCTGGCTCAATGAACATTGATTATTTTTCAGCATCGTTCATTGCGACAGTAGAAAAGAAATTAGATAAGAACAAACCGGTATTGGTTTATTGCGCAGCAGGTGGAAGATCTGCGAGTGCAGCGAAAGATTTAAAGAAAGCAGGATTCAAAAAAGTATACGACTTAGAAGGTGGATACGATTCTTGGAAAGATTAATTGACTTATTTAGAAAGGTTTAAAAAGTATTCCGCGGAAACAGTAGAATAATTAAATTTCATTTCACCGAAATTAGGGAATCTTTTTTTTTGCATCTCATGGTTAATTGCTTCCAAGCTCTTGTGAAATCCTGTGTTGTATGCCGTGCTAAAAAATTTAACTTCATCAACTTTTGAATCAAAATTCAAATTGAATTTTTTGCTTGTGATGGCAACAAAAGCAGATAGGTATTGAATTTGCCAATCAATAGTTTCCATTCTTTTTAACCTGATTACCCTTCTTTTCTTTTCATCCATTTCTGAAATAAGGCAGTGAGCGTAACAAGACTTTAATTCTTCGTCTTTTTGAACTTCCTTTTCGATTCCTTCTACAAATGAAGGTTTCATCTGAAAATAGCCAATTGAAAAATTAGCGTAATCTTTTCCTTGTTGTACATAAAGAACCTTTAACGAATTTGATTCCAATTGATTCTTAATCCAGCTGTAATGTCCAATTTCAGGAGCAACTATAGAGAAAATAAAAAGTTCATCCCGGTTTAAATCCAATGCGATTTTCCGGAACTTATCTTTATTTTCACTGTAAAAATGAACCGCGTTTTCAAATTCATTCTTGTAAATGGAAGAATATTGACCAAAGCAAAAACTATTCAGTTGTAGTGCTATGAAAAGTTGAATAAATTTATTTGATTGGAAATGAGTAAACAACATATTCATTATTTTCCAAAGCTGTCCAAATAAATTTTTTCCCAACAGGGTCGATCCAAGATTGTAGGGCAGGGGATTTACCATAGGCATCACCGTCAATTACAACGTAATCATATTCATAAGAACTTTCGAAATTATGGTTTTCATAGGTTAATGAAGAATTTTCCATTTGATTTTCGAAATCCATCAAAATGTTTTCGTTTGCCATAACAATTCCATTGTTATAAGAGTAATAAATATTGTTGAATGTATAGGTGAATTGTAATTTACCATTCAATAATTTTAAATTTTCGACAGACTGATAGGGTCCAAATTGACCAAATGATGATTTTACATAATAATCATCTCCTTTTTGATAAATGAATGCATATGCGTTTTGTGATTCAATAACCCCATTCGTGAAATACGATGCATTAGGGTCATAAAATAACTTTTGATTATTCAGGAAAACAGAATGATTTGCGTCTTCAAACAAAAATAAATCACCATTATTTGAACCAATAATTGTTTCGATATTCGTATAGATGGTTTTGTTATTTCGATGAATCGAACTTAAAAATGCATTTTCTTTACTCAAATTATTTTGTGTAGTAGAGTAGTAGTAATTATCTTTATGAATATAGAAAAAGTCATAATAAATAAAATCAGAAATCAAGGATTGACTGCCATTCAAACAGAGATAAGTAGGTTTCCCATATCCTTTTTCCCACACATAACCATAATTAGATAATGATTCAAAAGTCAATTTCGAAAAATTTCCTTCCGTTTCCGATTTAATAACTTTCCCATTTAAAGAAATTTCTTTACCGTTTAATTCGAGAAGATCTTGACCAGAAATAACAGCTGAATAACTGTTTGAATTAAAATTACTGTGGAACGTTGTTTGTGAATCGGCTAAAAGTATCGCAGAGTGCACCTGCGTAAATGGACCGTATTTTTTTTCATTGGTTTTTAAATAAAATTTACTTCCTAATTTATAATAATAGCCTATTTCCCCAGTTTGGTCAGAGATCATCGGGTATATATTTTCGTATGGGCCATATGTCACACCATTTATATTTAAATAGGAATCTCGTTCATTCCAAAATTCTAAAACATATGTTTGATTTTCAAGGTTTAATTCCTTCATCCAAATAATTGCACCTGAAGTTTGTGTGTGCACTTTTTTTCCGTTTAAAACCAGTGAATAATGATGTTGTAAGGTGTCTTCAACTATCAAGCAATAGTTAGAAGAATTATTCTTCACACTAAGAATAGCTTCATCGTAATAAATGATTTCGTTTTTTTGAAGCGTGTAAATAGTTTTTCGTTGTGCTTGTTGAGAAAAACTCAAAAAGGAAATAGAGAAGAAGAGGACAAAAGAACTGATACGCATAGTTAATGTTTTTGATTAATAATTACGGCTACGATTATTTTTTTTATGTTTTTTAAATTTAATGGGTTCTCATATATTGTAATGCTAAAGCACTTCCCATCATGTTGAAATTATAAGTTTGTTCTCCACACGTTTCATCATTAATCCTAACTTTTAAATCACTGCATACTTGAAAATCATCATCAGCTATAGAATTTTCTAAATCCCATGTAAAAAATACACAAGTGCGATCCTTACTTGTCCTACCTGTAAAAGAGTATCGTGTGTATTCGCTATTAATTAGTAATGCCATGTCAACTGTTGTCTCTTTATCGCAGATACAATCTGCTTGAATATAGAATACAATTTTACCATTTACATTTTCTAATTTCAGTCTAGCACCATCCGCTAATTCAGTATAAGCTATTGGATAAGGCTCATCCAGTCCATTATCAACTGTTCTGTATATCCATTGTGAGTGTGCAATAGAATTACATAGCGCAAAGAGTAAAAATAATAATAATGTTTTCAAATTTTTATTTTGAAATGTTATTAATGTGATCGAGGTATAGCTTCTTTTTATTATGTGAAATTAATAATTATTTGAATATATAAAGGATCTCTTAAACATCTATTTAACATAATATTAATTATAACGCAATAATGTGAATATGGAAATAAAACGAACTCAATTGAATTTCCTTTGTTTAATGGCTATTAACGTTCCACCAAGACATTTATACTAACTTTGTTTTATGCACACAACGGATTCACAAACATTAAACGATTTAGAATTTGAACTCATTCGTGAATGGTTGGAATCGTTTTGTGTTGGTCCAAGTGCAAAACTCCGAGCGCAGAAATTAACGCCAGGAAATCGCTTCAAACAAATCCGAATGGATTTGAATCGTTTGAACGAATTTAAATCCATCCGAATTCACGGTGAGAAATTTCCAGCATTGGATTTTGAAGAACTGGAAACGGAAATTCGTTTGTTGGGAATTCAACAAGCCGTCATTCCAATTGAGGGATTTCGTCGTCTGTATCAAGCATCTGATTTGGTGAATTACTTGATTCAATTCTTTGATAAAGCTTTGTTTCAATATCCTTTATTAAAAGAACTCACAAACGACGTTTATTTTACGAAAGAAATTCTGTCTGAAATTGATAAAGTCTTTGACCGCGCAGGAAATGTCAAGGATGATGCTTCGCCTGCCTTGAAGGAAATCCGTAATCGTATTAAAACATTACGTGCTCAAATAAACCGCAATTTCGATCGTGAATTGCGCAAATACAACAAGGATAAAGTCCTCGGTGAAACATTGGAAGGATTCATCAATGATCGCCGCGTATTAACTGTTCAGTCTACGTTTAAACGAAAAGTCCCAGGGAATATTCATGGTTCTAGTAAAACCGGTAGTTTGACATTCGTTGAACCCGTGATTAATGTTCCCTTAAATAATGAATTGGAATTCCTGTTCGACGACGAACGCAAGGAAATTCACCGCATTTTACAAGTCTTAACGGCAACTATTGCACATTTCAAACCATTGATTGAAGCGTATCAAGTTTTGTTGGTTCAGTTGGACTTCATCAATGCGAAATGTAAGCTCGCATTGGATTTAAACGCGAATTTACCTGCCATCGGACAAACAACTGGATTTGAAATAAAGGATGCCTTCCACCCTATTTTATGGAAATCTAACCAGGCTTCTGGTAAGCCAACTTTTCCACAAACGGTTTCGATGAGCCCAAGCTCTCGTCTATTGGTGATTTCAGGTCCAAATGCCGGTGGAAAAAGCATTACGTTAAAAACCGTCGGGTTACTTCAAATGATGTTGCAGGCTGGACTTTTAGTTCCCGTTCAGGAAAACAGTATCATGTGCTTTTTTAGTACGATTTTATCCGATATTGGAGATAATCAATCTATTGAAAATGAATTAAGTACATACTCTTACCGTTTGCAAAGGATGAAGTACTTTTTAGAGGTGGCAAATCATCAATCGCTCTTGCTTTTGGATGAATTCGGAACCGGTTCTGATCCTGAATTAGGTGGAGCACTCGGTGAAGTTTTCTTCGAGCAAATCTATCGTTTGAAATCCTTCGGTGTCATCACCACGCATTATGGAAACATCAAGCTGAAAGCGAGTGAATTACCACACGCACAGAATGGATGTATGTTGTTTAATGAGAAGAACTTACAGCCTTTATATCAGTTTTCGATTGGCCAACCTGGAAGTTCCTTTACGTTTGAAGTTGCACAAATGAATGGTATTTCCAAAGAATTGATCGAGGACGCGAAAAGTCGCTTGGATCAGAAGAAAGTCAAATTGGATACCTTATTGAATTCCTTGCAGAAGGAACGCAATCAATTACTAGAAAAATCCAGAAAGTTTGACCGTGTTTCGACGGAAGCCATACGTGCAAAAGCAGAATATGAATCCAAGGAATCCAAGTTGGATAGTCGTTTAACTCAGGTGAATCAAGTCACGGAAGTAAATAGCAAGCAGTTGCAAGCTGGAAAGAAAATGCTTCAATTCATTGAGCGTTTCAATGCAAAATCGAGAAAAAAGGATGTCAACACCGTTCTTTTTCAAGAATTGACACAATTCCTCCGCATGGAGAAATCCAAAACGGAAATCAAAAAACAAGAAACGGTTGCTCCAAAGAAACCAACGAAGAAGCAGCAGGAAAAAGTGGAAACGTATCAGCAGGAACTCATTGAGGTTGGATGTCAAGTGCAGTTAATCCAAACAAATCGCATTGGTGTCGTGGAAGAAATGAAAGGCAAACAGTTGTCCGTCATCTTTGGTCAAGCCCGTATAAAAGTGAGCTTGGATAAGTTGCGTTTTTTGAAAAAATAAATTCCCCCAAGATTAATTCTGTATTAAATCAATCGATTTCAATTATTTGTAACAAGAATCACTTAGAAATCTCTAGGAATTCCGTAATTTTGCGCCACTTTTTCACTTAAATAATAAGATCTAGCATGAGTACAGCATTAGGAAATCACATTTTA
>CANHMH010000116.1 GCA_947461635.1 Flavobacteriales bacterium
AATCCCAATTTATCCATATCTCTGTGATTCAGACGTTCAATGAACATCAAAAACCACATTCCTTCGTCCGCACGAACGAAAAAGCCAACGAACAAAGCGATGGCTAAAAAAGTACTTTTTAAACGTGTATTCATTTGTATAGTTTTTTGAAGGGCTAATTTACGGATTTCAAGTCTAGTAAAAAAAAGGACTTTTCCACAATTGTTGAAGGGTGGAGGTGAATTAGATTTTCTGAATGAAACAGTGCTTTATGTTTGTATACCTTGCTAACTTTTGTCTTTATCCAAGTTTATTCTTGAAATCCATTCTTTCGTGGAGAATTCGCGTTATTTCAACGATCTGATTGTCCAATTCTCTATAGAAAATGATGTGTTTTGAACTGATTTTTCCTTTCAAATCGGGATGTATTTCTGAATAAACTTTGCCAATTTGTGGGTTCTTTGAAATGGCGGTACATTCACGAATGATCAGTTTGTAATAGTTGTCAGCTTGCCTTTCTGACCAAGTTAAAACGGTATAATTCCAAATATCAGAAAGATCTTTTAGAGCAATGTTTGTAAACTTAAACTTTGCCATTTTCATGCCTTTTTGCTTTGAGCAATTTTAAATGAGCTTCCGGATCAAAATCTTCTACTAATCCACTTTTTATTCCATGATCAATGGCGCGACGCAAAGCAATGAATTTATGTTCCTCTTCTTCCAATAGTCTTAATCCTGCACGAACTGCTTCACTGGCATTTTTGTAACGACCTTCTCTCAAAACACCTTGAATGAATTCATCAAAGTAAGTACCTAATGTGATGGATGTGTTTTTACTCATAACTACTGGTTTTGGTTGTAAGTACCAAATATAGGTATTTTATGAAAATGTTATTTGGTGAGTTGTAATTTTATTCATGTCTTCAATATCATTTTCATTCCGACACTAAACATTAGTAACCTCCCTTGATTAATGAAAGCGTAATTTTCGCCGAAATGTCCATAATAGGTATCCTTCCAATGATCAGCGTAAAGTTCATTTTTAGAAAAAAGGATAAATTTCTGGTGAATTAAATATTCGACATGAAGTCCGAGCAACCAACCGTAATTACCTGAAGTCCGAACGAATCCACCCGCACTCGGACAAATCCGAAGTTTATTGCCAATGATGAGTTTCAAATAGATGGGTTCCGTGATTGTCGCATACGTTTTATCAAACAAGACGAATGGATCGGTATTGATGGAAAAGTAAGCGTGCTTCGGACGGAATTCGAAGTTTCCACCAACGGAATAATAGTTGCTACCTTGACAGGGCAAATATCCGAGATTTAAACCGGCGTTGAATTCTTGTGCACTTGAATAAAAGGTAGACATGAAGATAGTGCAGAGGATGATTGAATTTCGAAAAACCCTCAGAAAAGTGAATTGTTTAAAAGTCATATTTGAACTTGTTAAATAGATATCTTAAAAAAAGTTTTCTTATTCTTCTACATTAATTTGGAGGTTCGGAAGTTCTACTTGAAGTTTTATTTTCGCTTTTAATGCACTAAAAACCCTCAGTAAGGTATCCATGGTTACGTTGCTTGCATTATTCTCAATTCGTGAAATTTGTGCCTTTTGAACACCAATGAGTTTTCCAAGTTCTTCCTGTGTCAAGTTTCGGTTTTGTCGTGTTTGCTTGATAGCCTTACCAATAAGGTCCATTTGAAGTTCATATTCAAATACGTCTCTTTCACGGGTTCCTTTTTTACCAATTAATTTATCTTGTACTTCGTCTAATGTATACGTTTTCATCTTTTTTTATTTTGCTTTTCTTCTAAATAGTGTGACCTAATTCGAATTGCTTTCTGAATTTCATTTTCGGCAACTTTGCTTCTTTTTTTAATAAATCCATGAGTGGAAACAACCAAGGTATCCACACTTGAAGTTTTATCCCAAAATGCAAGGAGTCGGTATTGAATTCCTTGGTATACTGTTCGGAACTCCCAAATATCGTTGGAGAGTTTTTTAAAAAGTTTCGAATCAATCTCAATTTGAGATTTACGAATATTGTAAAGAATCTTTTCATAATGTTTGCGTTCCAAACGACTTAAAAAGGTAAATGCCTCCTCTAGAAAAAGTATTTCAAAATGATTTTTCATTGAATACAATTATTTTCCAATTCAAATATAGTAAAAGTATCGTTAAAAGGAAACTATTTTTAGTTTTTTCAAATGAAGTTCCCATTTGTAAATCGTTTTAATCAGGAAAATATTGTTTTGTCTTGAATTTGTTTTGAAAAAATCAAGTAGTAATTCTTATTATAAAAAGCCTAATGGTCTATTTCAACCGTTGCCTTGCGTTTGAATATCCGATTCAATTTGGGAGTTGTTAACGCGACAACTTACACAAAACTATTAAACGAAATTGGCATAGGTTTTATCAAATAAGACAAATGGATCGGTATTGATGGAAAAGTAGGCATGCTTCGGTCTGAATTCTACATTCCCACCAATGGAATAATAGTTACTTCCTTGACAGGGTAAATATCCGAGATTTAAACCGGCATTGAATTCTTGTGAATGCGCGACGAACGATGATGAAAGCAAAAGGCAAAAACACACGAATGTGACGTGTATTTTTTTTAAAAATGAAGGTTGCCTTTTTATACTTAGATTCATTTGGGTACACGGTTTTTTCCAAAAGATGTGCTGTTTTGTTCTTCTAAAGTAAGCAAAAGTTTTCATGGTTGTTTTTTTTGATAGCTAATAATGTTTCTGTTCAAACATGAATAAACTTCAACTTTTACATCTGTGTAACTTTTTCACACATCCATTTGTTTTACCTAAAACTCTACGCATGAAATTACATCTACTACCTGTCTTTTTGTTCACTAGCCTTTTCTCATGGTCGCAATCGTTTTCCGGGTCTCTTTCCGGTGGATATCAATTTGGTGTTGGAAAGCAGAATTTGGAACACCATTCGGTTTCTGAATTTATTGATCCATATTCTCCTTGGCCTTGGCAGCAAGTGGACTTATCGCTTGGTCAAGGGTCAACGACGAATGTAACTTTAGGATACGATTTGAATCAAAGTTATGGTTTCACTCTGACTGGATCTTATCTGTTTGGGTCGGAATTTTCATCAAAAACAAGCAATACCTTGACGGTTGAACGAACGTTATCGGCAAGTATGCTGCGCATCAATCCAAGTTTTAGAATGTACGTTGCACAGAACCGTTTTAGAACCTATGGGGACATTGGATTCATTCTTGGGATTGGAAAAATAAATTTTAACTTAAAAAATTCCACCGATGATGCAACGATTCTTGAATACAGTTATGTCTATGACGGTGGACTTTCCTACGGAGCAAGTGCGCGTTTCGGAGTGGAATATCAAGTGTCCAAAAAGTGCCTGATTTTCGGAGAGTTTAACTTCATCAGCCAAGCCTATGCACCTACAAAAGGTTATTTGACGAAATATATTTTTAACAATGAAGATCTGACGGAATCTTTCCAACAAAATGCAAGTACTAATGTCGTTTTTGTCGAATCTATACAGTCGGACCCAGGTGTTTCCCCCTCACCAAATGAGCCTCAGGTAAGAGCCAAACACAGTTATCCTTTTCACAGCTATGGATTGAATGTGGGAGTGAAGTTTATTCTTTGGGAAAAGAAAAAAGAGGAGGGAGAACTCGTTGAGTAAAACGTGCGCTCTCACTATCGCACTGTTTCGACTCATTCATACTTCAATCTTTTTAAGTCAACATAACGTTCCTGCCGAAATTTCAAATAAAGTTTATTTCAATTCATCAACAATGAAGTTAGACCGAATGTTTTAATTCAGATATCCGTTCCATCCTTTGCAATTTTAGGTATTAATGGGTGTCTTTTGATCACAAGACTTAAAATGAAAAATACACTAGAATAAGATAGCATCCATTTTGTAGCTGAACTTCCCCCAAGAATCGTGAAAGTGAAGATGATACAGCTTACTCCAATCAAAGCGAACACAAACTTCTTTGCAAAGTGATTCAAACGAAACCTTTCAAGGAAACGATTGGAAAGAATAAAAATAAGTAAGGACGGAGCTGAACAAATTCCACCAACGATCCAAAATGCAGGAATGTATTGTACTTGTTTGATGTAATTTATCTCTTCCGTTAATGCTAAAAAAAGAAGGATTAAAATAGGCGTTAACAAAATAGTTAATGACCAAACCGCAAGGGGGTATTGTATGGTGCTTCTATTTTCGTTCTTCATTTTTTAAGCTGGTTTATCCTATAATCTTAAGTTTTGGTAATTTATCCTTTCAATTCTTTCTTCATTCTTTTAGCATAATCAGAAATCACCTCATTTATATTTTTGTATTCGTTCAGCTTTTTATACCAAACATTGAAGTTTTTCACATCTCGCTTGTTGTAATAAAACTGCATGATGTTAAAACAGTTTTCCGCATGATAAGTCTTGTCCTCAATACTTTGAAGGGAACTATTATATTGATTGATGGCTTTTTCTATTCGCTCCGTTTTTGAAATAGTATAAATGTATTCTTTGTTAACATATGCGTTTGTTGGATTTAAAAGCAACTCTTCCTCAAGAATCTCTTCTGCTTTTCCGTAGTCTTTTAAGCAGTTATATGAAAATGCGAGTTCAACACTTAATCCTTGGTATTTTGGGTCAATTTCTCTTGCTTTCATTAAATAGGAAAGCGCTTTTGAACATTCATTCCATCCATTATACATATATCCCCATTTGTAAAGTCTTTCGATGGAATTCGTATCCTTTTTGTAAAAGGTTAACCATTCAGGTTGTTTGTCAATTTGAAGTTGCGAAAACATTGTTTCGGGAATGATCGCCACTTTTACATTATTTGCTTGAAGTCTAGCTTTGATATTTGATCCCTTCACTTTTTCAACGCTCAATGCATTGTCCTCCCCAAATTTAAAATTCCCTTCCCTGTTGAACGTTAATCCAGCATCTTCATCAATGTAAATAAATCCGTAGGTGTATGAACTGTCCTCGTTCATCTTGAAGGCCACCCAATGATCTTCGCATTCCACAAAACGTTTGTCAAAACTTAAGTTTGTTTGCGCACCAATTTCAATTGATATGAAGGTGAAAAGGATGAAAAAGTAGTTCATGTTTTTAAAGTGTTTTTTTCAATATGCTTGAATGAGCACATTAGTTGGAATATTCAATCTTTCGTGAAGTTGACGAATCATTTCTAAAGATAGTTTTCTTTTTCTGTTCAAGATTTCACTTGCACGACTTTTCAAACCAACAATGTTCGCCAAATCATTTTGGTTATAGCCCAATTGTTCCATTCTGAATTTGATTGCTTCAATTGGATCTGGTAAACCAATTGGAAAGTGTTCGTTTTCGTATTGGTCGATTAGAATTCCCAAAACTTCCAATTCATCGCCTTCAGGGGAACCAAATTTTGCGTCAAAGATTCGATCCAATCTTTTCAAAGCTTGATGATAATCATTTTCAGTTCTAATCGGTTTGATTTCCATGGCTCTTAAATTTCATTTGCGTTAATTTTGTCAGATGTTATTCTCGGTCAATGTCGTAAATGTAATTGTCTTCAAGTAGGTATTTAAAGCGTGGTTTCTCCACTTCCCAATGCCTGTCTTTTTTCATTTTAGCGATAATTGCTTTTCTTGTTTCGTCGTCTTTAAACTTAAACAATTCTTCAATGGTCCTGTAATAATCTGTCGTTCCAGTATTTTTAAAATTGTTTGTGTTTAGGTGTCTCAAAAGCGCTGTTTTGATTTCATCAACATATTCTGCTTTGTGCCAATTGCTTAAGTAGAGAACGGCATCTATGTTTCCTTTTTCAAATGCCAATAGCACAATTCGACTTTTGATGGGTTCTGTGTAAACTCTATTTTCCAAAGCTCTGTTCAGAAGCAGCCAATTCATTTTCGTACTGAATAGCACAATGCTATCGAGTTCGAATAAAAGTTGATCTGATGGTCGTTTTGAAAGCTCCATGTGGTTCCAATACCAATGATATAGTTCGCTCGAAATAAAGTCTGGGGATTTGATGCAACCGCTAAATGTTTCAATTTGTTTATCGTGGTCAATAAACTTCTGAAAAATGGATTTTAGGTCAGGATAAGCAATGTCCGCCAATGCCCAACTCGCGTAACATGCAACAGTGGCATTAGTGTGATCTGTCAACTGAACTAATTCTTCTGTCGTGGCAAGCGATTTCAGTTTTTTGAAATTTTTAAAGTTTTCACTTTCCGTTCCGCCATATCCAATTCGCTCCTGCTGAACTTCGTTGATTTTGGATATTTCTTCGACGATGGCTTCTAGTTTAGTTGCTTGTCCAAACGTTGAATTCAGGCATAAGATTACCGTGAAGGGAAAAATTAGTTTAGTCAATTGTTTCATCATTTTTTTTTCTGTTTGAAAGGATTTCTAATTTATTTTTAATTCCTTACATCTATGGACGCACAACACATCCGTTTTAGTACAGTTTCAGTTTTCAGACGCTACATTATTCATCCGGCTGAGTAACAATGGCGTTAGTGTCAATGAAATGAGTGCGGCAGAAATTCCTGTTGCGATGACGTTTCCGTATTGTTTGATGTCAAGTCCGTTAAAAAGTCGAAGCGCAATAATCGTCAAAGTTAATGTTGTGAAAATACCCCAATAGTTTAGGTTCAATTTTCCAGTCACGCTTTTTTCGGGTGTGAGTCGAAACAATGCAAAAAGAATGGCAAGTCCGCCAACTAAAGTGCTCCCATGTTGTAAGATTTTCAAAACCGGTA
>CANHMH010000117.1 GCA_947461635.1 Flavobacteriales bacterium
CTCCTAATAAAGCACATTTACAGAATAAAATAAAACTTAAAACATGGAAAAAAAAGAACCCTCTTCTTGTTATTGAAAAGGGTTCATTATCTTTGGTCTAACCAGTCAACCTTTTTTAGGATGATACAGTCAATTATTTCCGCTCTCGCTCATTCACGATTAAAAAGCGAGCGCTCAAGAAAATGGTGTTCGTATCAAAGGAGGCGTAATTGCGTTTGAAGGGGTAAAGCAGGTGGTAACCGGTTTGAATGTGGAATTGGAGGATTTTAACGCCGATTGTTGGACAAATTCCAACGCGGTACTGATCAAAGTTGGTGCGCATACAGACGTTCATTCCGTAGGTGAGTCCGATGGTGTTTTCTTTGTGCCAGAAGCCAAGATCGTAGCCTAAAACTGGATTGAAGTGAGAAAAGTCGTAGGAATAATTCACTCCCATGTGAATCGCGTTGGTCGTTGATTCCAAAAACTTATCAGAACGCTTCCATTGTTTTTCAATGCCAACTTCACCAGCATAAAATCGTCCACTTTGAATACCGATATAGGGTCCAGACTTCACGACTTTCTTTGGTTCTTTACGGTCTAGAATTCCTTGAGCAAAAATTGAACTTTGCACTACGAATAGGCAAAAAAGAAGTTTACTGATGTTCACCATGGTCTTTGGATTGAATTTGTTTTTCGTAATAGTCAAAAAGTGAACTGGAGCTGACACCTGGAATGGAGCCGTGAAGAACAGCTGTAATAACAGGCAATACATAAGAATGTTGCTTGGTATCTTTGGAAATGATTTTCTCCTTTTGATCGAAAGAAATGAGCATCAACAAGAGACTTCCAACAAAATAAATCCATTGTAGTAAACCTAACACAGCGCCTGCTAAACTGTTCAGAACGGATAATTTTGCCAATTTGATGACACTTTCCAATACTTTTCCACCAAAATAAACACCTGCTCCTACCACTAAAAACAAACTAAGGAAAGTAATGGGAGAGATGTATTTACTCGACCATTCAAAGTGTTCTTTTCCGTAGGAAACGATGACATCCGTGAAGTGAAAAGCCGCGTATAATCCAACGATGACCGCCAATAACATAAAGAGGGACATGATAAATCCACGTTTGTAGCCTTTATAGGCGCCATAAATCAAGGGAAGTAAAATGATTAGGTCCAACATTTTCATGTCCGAATGTAAAAAGAAGGGCGCTTGAAACAACAGAAAGCTTAAAATTCTTCTAAACATTCGCTTGTGGGTTAAGGAGATTGTTACTAATCTTGTGCTATGCTAGATCCGTTCAACGACCAATATTTCATGAAGCAGGCTTATTTGGAAGCTCAAAAAGCCTTCGATCAAGACGAAGTTCCTGTGGGAGCAGTCATTGTCTGCAAGAATCAAATCATTGCACGCGGTCACAACCTAACGGAGAAGCTCACGGATGTTACGGCACATGCGGAAATTCAAGCAATCACCGCAGCATCGCAATATTTGGGCGCAAAGTATCTAAAAGAATGTACGCTGTTTGTCACCCTAGAGCCTTGTTGCATGTGTGCTGGTGCCTTGTACTGGTCCCAAATTGACAAAGTCGTTTTTGGGGCACGTGATGAGCGTCGAGGTGCAGGACTCCAAGAGAAATCCTTGTATCATCCAGCGACTTTGGTCACAAATGGCATCATGGAAGCGGAATGTCAACAGTTGCTCAAAGATTTCTTCGCGCGCAAGCGTTAATCACGCATAAAGCGTATCGCGAATTACCTCCATACTTACTTTCAAACTAAAATTCGGCAAGTGAAGTTCCGCGTAATTGACCAAAACTTCTAAACTTTTCCGAACGACATCCCTTGGGTAATTTTCTATTGTTTCTTTTAAAAACTGTGCCTTCAAAAAGGACAAGACACCGGGGTCCTGAACATATTTACTTCCACTTGGTGTATTCGTAAACATACCTCGCTCGATGTCAAAGGCACTTGCCTCCTCTTCATCAAAAAGTGGTGCATATCCTAAAAATCCCATGTATTGTGCCAAGAATTGGGTTGGAAAAATGAAATCGTCGTTGCCTGTTTCTAAATCGATGAGTTGGGCTTGAACGTATTCGAACAAGTGAGGATCTGGACCTTGTTGCTTAATTGTTTGCTTCAGTACATCCGCCATGAAAAAGACCAACATGACTTTTTGTGGCTCCGAATAAATTCGTGCGGGTGTCCAGGCATAATCCATGGTTTGGATGATTCCCAAATCACTTTCTGGTCGTTTGAAATAGCTTATTTCGTATAAGCCCAATTGATTCAAGGACTTTCCTTTCTTCTTTACTCCTTTAAAAATAAAGCTGACATAGCCTTTTTCTAGGGTGTAAAAATTCAGGATGCTACTGCTTTCTGAATAATGGTGTTTATCAATTAAAATTCCAAGTTCCTTCGATTTCACTATTTTCTAGTGGCTTTAAAATCTATTTTGTAGTAGAAAATTGGTAAGAATCCAAGTTGAGTATTTTGGCTATACGGTTGGTAATTTGGATTCGCGATGTCTTGCGGTAAAATTGCCGGATTGTATGTTAAACTCAAGAGGTTCTTCGTGTTTAGTAAATTCACTAAGTCCAAGCCAATTTCATGCGTTACTTTCTCTGCATTTTTACGCCAGCTGATTTTCAAGTCTAAACGGAAATAATCTTGGAATTTGTAGTCGTTGAAGGCGCTATCTAAGAACAAAATTTCTTTTGCTGCATTTGAGGCTGCCACATCCACAAGTCCGTAACGTTTTCCTCCTGCCCTCGTCACTTTAAATCCAATTCCAATGGTATTTTTCTCATTGATTTTGAATTCTTTTCCTGCTAATAAATTCACTACGTAGTTTCCGTTGTACGAAGTATTGCGAAGAACGCCATCGCTTCCTTTGTATTTTGAATCGAAGATGGAACCTGTAAACAAGAAGAAGAAGGTTTTATCAAAGTATTTTTGAACCGTTAACTCCAATCCGTAGTTGTATCCTGTTCCAGTATTTTGCAAGGAATCTTGGAATAAACGAGAGAAACCTGAACCAACGTTGATCATTGAGAATGATGATGGATTGATTGAAACAGGAACATTGTACAAATGTTGGTAATACGCTTCTGTTTTGATGTTGAAGCCTTTACTGAAGGATTTTTCATAACCAATTCCTGAATGAATGCTTTTTGTGAATCCAAGATTCATGTTACTAGCCGCATTCGTTGCTTGTCCAGGTAGAACTTTGTAGGCATAGGTATAATACGGTTGTGTTTGACTGTGCAATCCTCCACCTGCAAAGATCGACTGGTTGCCTTTCATACGGTATTTCCAGCCGATACGCGGCTCTAATGGACTGATGCTGTTCGATAAGGTAAAGTATTGTGCGTGAAGTCCAGCGGAGAAGTCCATGTTATCATTAATGCGCCATTTCCATTGAACGAATGGTTGAATTAAGGCTGCTGTTCCTTGGTAATCCCAGCGAACTTTCCATGTGTTTTGATCATCCAAATCACTCAAACAAGAATCCAAGAAATTCATGTTCATGACATCCAATATGATTCCCGCTTTCAGTAAGTGTTGTTTGTTGATTTTGTGATTAACCGCGGTATAACTTGACAATTTACGGATTGTGTATTTGTATGCCATCATCGCATATTTTGAATCATAGGTAATGAGGTTCAAACTTGTGTCAACTTGACGTCCTTTCAAGTAATCATGATTCGTGTGTTGTTCTTCTTGAGAGAAAGCCAAGGTAGAAGAAATGTATGTTTTCTCACTCAGTGTTTTCTTGTAGTTGAGTCCGGTTGTATACATGGAAGTGCCAAAAAATTGGTCGCGATCACCTTCTCCATAAAATTCCTGGGAGTATTCTTTTTTATCAGAGATCATGATGGAAATATCACTTGCTCCACCTAATCCAAAAAAGGAAAGTTGTCCGCCATTTTTTAGTTGCCAATTAAATTTAAATGCGCCGTCTCCATAAATCGGAATGGCTGATGTTCCAATTTGAATGCCCAAAGATTGAAACATGGATAGTGTGGAATAGCGTCCCATAACTAGGAACGATGATTTTCCATTTTTAGAAAGTGGTCCTTCCGCCAGGAATTCCGTTCCAAGAAATCCAAACTGTCCTGTAAACTCATGTTGTTTGTTATTTCCGTTGCGTAATTTCAAGTCAAAAACTCCAGAAGTACTGTTTCCGTATTCAGCGGGAAATGCACTCATAAAGAAATCAGAGTTTCCTAATATTTTGTTGTTGATGATGGAAACGGGTCCGCCCGAACTTCCTGCAATTGCGAAGTGATTTGGATTTGGAATATCGATTCCTTCCACGCGGTAAATCACACCAAGTGGCGAATTTCCACGTACTACGATGTCGTTTCGAGAATCATCTGCGCCATTCACACCGGCAAAGTTTGATGCCATACGAGCAGGGTCCATACGAGAACCTGGGTAACGGTTCGTTTCCGCCACACTAAATTGTTGTGCAGAAAGCAGGGCCATTTCATTAATGACCTCACCGTGTTTCTTTGTTAGAACTCTGACTTCGTTTTGCTCTGAGATTTTTTCTTGCAAGGGAATTTGAAGGATTAATTCGCGTCCAGAACTCACTTCGATGGTCATTGACTTGCTGTCATAGAAGGAATAATTCGCGGTCAAATCATATTTTCCTACTGGAACTTTGGTAATTTCCCAGCTTCCATCTGTAGTGGAAAGTGCACGGTACGTTTTTCCATCGTTGACATCAATGGAAATTTTTACTGCATTTAAAGGAAAATTTGTTTCGCTATCAAACACTTTTCCACGAACGGTTTGAGTTGGTGTTTGAGCAAAGATTTGCAGGGTAGGAATTAAACAAAAAAGAAGTAAAAATAGTCTCATAAGCTTAGGTTTTCAGGAACGAATATATTGTTTTTATTGAAAAGAACATCAAAAATATTTCTACAAAAACTTTTGCACGGTTTTTGGATAGCGTGACAATTAATGTTAATTTTAAAAAAAATATTATATGAAAACCATTGCATTTTTATCCATCATCTTTCTGACAAGTCTTTCCTCTTTTGCTCAAAAATCTGCAAAGGAAGATGTTGTTTGGCATACAGATTTAAACAAAGCCATTGAACTTTCTAAAAAGGAAAACAAACCTTTGATGTTGTTCTTTACAGGATCGGACTGGTGTGGATGGTGTAAAAAACTTCAAAAAGAAGTGTTTACGCAAGCTGAGTTTAAAAAGTGGGCACAGGACAATGTTATTTTAGTGGAAGTAGATTTCCCTAGTGCGAGCGTTCAACAAGCGGAAGAATTAAAAGTACAAAACCGCATGTTACAGCAACAATTTGCTGTTCGTGGTTATCCTACATGCTTTTTCGTTAAAGCAGACAAATTAAAAGATGGAAAAATAAACTATACACAATTTGGACAACAAGGATATATTGCGGGAGGCCCTGTGAACTGGATCAATAGCGCAACTGCACTTATCAAACCGAACTAATCCAACTTCAGCGAAGAAAATTCGTCGTATTGAAAACCTCTTGAAAGCAGGAACCTCATCAGTTTCTGCTTTTTTATTTGTGGATTTTTCTCTGAGGAAAGTTCTCGGTTTTTACGTTCAATGAGTGAAACCATCACCTCTTGGTATTCTTCATCGGAGATACAAGAGTAAATAACTTCTTGAATGAGTTTTGCGTCGATGCGCTTTTGAAAAAGTGCCGCTTTGATTTTCTGTCTACCCCATTTCTTGATGCGCAGTTTTCCCTGAACGTATGCTTCCACGAAACGTTTTTCATCCAAAAAACGATTTTCTTTTAAGTGTTTGATGACTTCGAGGGACAAGGATTCATCTGCGCCCAGACGTTCAACTTTCGTCCGAACCTCTGAGACACAGCGTTCCTGATAAGCACAAAAGGCTTCTAATTTAAAAATGATTTGCTCTCTTGAAAAAGCAGGTGGATTCATTACAAGGTAATTTCCTCGTTAGCTTTATTCACGAAGGAATATTGTAATAAATGATGAGCAGTCAAACCGCGAACCGGAATCCATTGTTTGTATTTGAAGAACCAACGCCATTGTTTACTGATGATCCCTTTTTTGAAGAATGCCTCCAAGTAAGGATGAACCAATAAGGTAACTCCTTTTTCTTTGCGGTCGTTCAATAAATAACTCAAGTTATTTTCAATTTCTTCCGAGAAAAGAATGCTTGCGGTTACTTCTCCACTTCCGTTACATGTTGGACACGTTTCCGAAGTTTCGATGTCCGTTTCTGGACGAACACGTTGACGTGTTATCTCAATGATACCGAATTTTGATGGAGGAATCATGTTGTGTTTCGCACGGTCAGACTTCATAAATTCCTTCATTTTTTCGAAGAGAATTTTGTTGTTTTCTTTTTCGTGCATGTCGATAAAATCAACACAAACAATTCCACCCATGTCGCGCAGTTGTAAAACACGCGCAATTTCTTCCGCCGCTTCAACGTTTGTCGCTAATGCATTCGATTCTTGTCCGTCGGCACCTTTACGGTTTCCACTATTGACATCAATCACGTGCATGGCTTCCGTATGCTCGATAATCAAGTATCCTCCACTTGGTAGCGGAACTTTCTTGCCGAACAAAGCTTTTATTTGCTTGTTGATCGCAAAGCGTTCAAAAATGTCAATTTTACCTTCGTAATTTTTTACGATTTTCTCACGTCCAGGTGCAATGGATGAAACGTATTCCTTCATCTCCAAAGCTAAGGCTGGA
>CANHMH010000118.1 GCA_947461635.1 Flavobacteriales bacterium
CGCCATTCAAGTGGGTTAAAAACATACCCATAAGATTCTTTCATAAAAAAGAAAACGAGCTAAAATGAACGTTCATTATCTTTTGGTTTTCTCCTCTTAACCTACACGAAATACACTCTATTTATTGGGAAAACTTTGAACTCTAAGAAGTGCATCTACACAATTGTTCAGTAGCGAATTTTCGTTAGGTTGCAGCGAACGATTTTCATACAGAGAAAATTTGTTCGTTTTTTGAAGGGATCTAGTCAAAAGTGATTTAAAATTGACTCATAACATTTATACTTCATTAAGGTCCTCAAAACTAAATATTTTCTTACTTTTAGTGAAAAAAAATATGAATCCACTTTTACAACAAAACTTATTTCTAATTAAGGAACATATTGGAATGTTCAAAGCTGCAAATAACTTTGATATTTACAATCCTGAAACAGGTGAACAAATGATGACCTGTCGGGAAGAAAAATTGGGCTTTTTCACCAAAATGTTTCGTTTTACGAAATATAAAATGATGACACCTTTCCATGTGGAAATTAAAGATTTATCTGGAGCTCCCGTTATAAACATCACCCGTAAATCTTCTTTTTTAGGATTTGCATTAGTGAACATATTGGATGAAAATGGAAATATGGTAGGTTCAATGAAACGCAAATTCAGACTCGGCGGAGCAAAACTTGAGTTAAACGATGCGAATGGACAAAACCTATGTACCCTAAAAGGTAATTTCATTGGTTGGGACTTCAAAATCTCGAAAGATGAACAAGAATTGGCAAGTATCAGTAAGAAATGGGCTGGAATTGGAAAGGAATTATTTACTTCAGCTGACAACTACATTTTATCAATAAATGAAAACGTTTCCGGAAATGACCCATCACGTATGCATATGCTCGCTGCAGTACTTTGTATCGACTTCTTATTAAAAGAGAATTAAAAAAGATTTTCTCCCTGATTAATCAAAATTTATTTTTATTCATTTAATACTGAATTATAAGATGAAAAACATCATCCTTTCTACCATCCTATTACTGACAAGTAATGTTTTTGCGCAAAAATTTATAGGCATTCCTTTTCTTGATAAGTGCATAAAAATGAGTCCTTGTGACTTGTGTGACACCAAAAACCCAAAAACGATTGCTTATATGGATTCCATTGAAGTTCAATTGGATAAAATAATTACTGAAGAAAAATCCAATTGGCAAGCCCCTACCATGAAATTGATTGACCAGGAAATCCAACGTTACAGTTTATCTAATACAAGCGCTGAAGCGGGACTTTCACATCATAAAGAAATTTTGGGTCGATTAAAATTATTGAAAGTTAAATTACTCATTGAACATGTAATTTCTGTAAATGATACAGTCTACAATTTAGCACTATCTGAAAACGAAACGTTGAAGGATTTTTCAGGTGTAACAGAAATAAACAACTTATTAGAGGATGTCATATCACTCAATATTAGCGAGTCGACAAACACATACTGCCGAGAATTGAGGATGAAATACATGTATGAATCATATGCTCTCGAGGAAATTTACCTGGAAGACTTTTCTTGGTATGAAATGAATGATTTAAAAAAACTAAAAGGAATCTCTGAAGACCGCGTGAATGCTGCAAAGATTTTTTTAGCGGATGAAAAAACAACGGAATTCGTTCCATTTAGCGACTTTATTGGCATTGGTATTGGAGCCGTTGGGGCATATGGAAAAGGGACTTGGGCCGGGTATGAAATCACCGATGAATATGTCTCGTACAGCAACCCATTCATGTTAAATCATCGTATTTCCGGAGGATCCCATATTCGCGCTAGTCTTTTTGGGACTTCCTATTTATGGAATATGAATGACCGTTCAAAACAAGATTTAACAATCCACATTCTAAACTTCAAACACCCTTATTTAAATATAAATTTAATCCAATTTGGTGCACATTATGGACTAGCTGATAAAGGGAAATGGTTTTACCGTCCAGAAATAGGCTTTAGCTATGGGATTTTCAAATTGGGTTATTCCTACAATTTAACTTTTGATAAATCATTTAGGTCACAAACGGAAAAAAGCATGTTGACTTTTGGGATTTCCTATCCATTATTTCGCGTAGGAGATTACTACTAGTGCGCTAGGAGTCGCATGTGCGTTGTAATTTAATGCGAATGATTATTCATAAAATTTTAAGGTAATGTTCTGTTGGAGCGGTGGATTTTTACAGTGAAAACAAACTGAATTTCACGAATTTATTAACCTTCATTCCCTATTAAATGCGATAAATAGGTCATTCCCATCAAGAAATTAAAATCCAAATAGCATATGTTAAAAATTGATTTGCAACAAACAAAAACGACTTTTTTTCTTTTTATCCTGTTCCTTTTTTCTTTTCAAAGAATTTCCGCGCAAAACGATGTTTATTACATCAAGGGTTACAAATTTGAATTTAAAAGAAAAGTTATCGAATCAGATAATTCATCAAAACTTGATGTCGTCATTTATTTATATCGGGACAATCAGTACGTTTTAAAACATTATGAAAAAAGACATTTTGGTGATTGTAATAACGATTACATCTCTTATGGTGATTATTTAATTACGGATGATGTCATCGTATTTAATACGGAATATAGTCAGTCAGGTGAAGATCCGATACCTGAGAAAAGAAAGCAGCGATATCAAGTTTCCTCAAGTGGTCGATTAGTGTCGATATATGATAAAGAATATTATTCTGATGCTGGTTGGATAAATTCGACCTTTAAAGAATAAGATGATTTCCGAGAAAAGATGAAAAGCTTTTGCATTTAGGAAAAAACAACTAAATTTCAATCATTTATGTTTGTTTACAAGCGAAATCCAATAAAACCGTCGATAATTCACTTTTCACATGTTCAAATACATCCTTATCGCTGCAATCATTTTTGCCGCTTTCATTACCAATCCAAGCGAACAGAATTTTAAATCCAAGGTGGAAAATGAGTTGTTAAACGAACTCCATTCGAACGACGGAGGATTTATCATGTCGAAGATTCTTACCTCAAAACTGGTCGGATCCATGTTTTGGAGTTTGGTAAAAGTTGAGTACCGAGATTTTAAATTGTGCAGTACTTTTGATATGCACGTTGGCAACAAAGACGTAAGATTTCTTGGGATATTTGGTCAAATCATCCCCATTTCCGGCAGCAGTTCGTTTGATGAGATTTCGGAGGGATTGGTGAGGTGATCGTATTTATTGCAGGTAAAACATGTGTAGTTTGAATTCAAGTCCAAAGCAAAAATCGCATGACATCCAATTCTCACTTCCCCTTGCCAATATTCGAGAAAGCGAAGTTATTATCACCAACAAACGCCAGACTATAACTTATTTCTCTGCTACCATTAGCAATGCCTAAATAAATCACTTTTTCATTGAGAATCGTACTTGAGTTGATTGTTCTCGAGATTTTTTCATCAATAAACCAATGGTTGGTTTCAACACTCGCTTCCGCCAAGGTTTTTCCATTCAAAAATCCAGTGAGGAATTCTTTTGATCCTCCCAACCAATTTGTCGCAAAATAAGCGCCGGCGCCAGAAATGAAGTAAGGCAATGCTGTATCCAAGACGCGTTTTTTGGCCACTTCGAAACCAATATCTCCTTTATCTCCAGCAGATCCCCCGGATGCACCGCAAGAACACTGAATGACAATCAATGGATGCTGCGTAAAGTGAATTCTTTTAGTAAATTCTTCCGCTTCAACAAAATCATTGATGCAAATTCCACCAAAAGCACCATCAAAACCGCCATTTCCATAGCCGTGGCCACTGTAGACGAAAAAGGAACAATTCTGAGCCGTTTTTTGTATCGCTGTCCAGTCAGCATTTGGATAATAATATTTGTAAACAAAAATACCATGTGCAACAAATATGTCATGAAGTCCATTTAATTCCTCCACTGCATAAGCACCGACATCCTTACCCACGATTAACACAGCTGTTTTTTGATTCAAGGCTGGAACTTTCTGAGCGGAAACTGAAACTGCATAAAATAGCGCGAAAAATAAGACAGAGCGATTCATCGTACATGGATTTAAGTTAGAAATAAAATCAAGTAACTTTTTTACATATATCTTATCCTCTAGGGTTTAATGTTCGAGATAAATAGACGCCAAGTAGAAAGTGCGATGTGTGAAAATGAACCTTTCGTCTTACTTTAGGAAATCGTACGTTTTAAAGTGTTGAATGCGCAATGCTACACCGAATTCTTGTTGATAGGGTGTTGAGGTTTGAACATAACTTCGGTGGTAAACTTCCACTTTTGTCGCCCATGCTCTCGATCGTTTAGACCCTCCACTTTCGACATGATACAATCCGAGTCCATAGCGAAGAGAAAAGGGTGCTGGATTAGCTGATGCTGTGTTCGATAGGTAATAATTAAACTCCGGAGTGACAAATCCTTCCAATATCTCCAACTTGCATTTCGCCCCTTTCTTTCTTTCATTCAACTTGATTAAGTTTTTACGAAACTGAACACCTGCATAGAGCGAATTAATTTGCAAACCGCTTTCTTGCGAAACAGCTTTCACTCCTAACTCAGGAAGGGTATAGCGTCCAAATTGCTTGCAAAGCGCAAATTGATAACTTGGATCTATCGCATTCATTTGTCCAAGATTGTACATGCCAAGCACTCCAAGGTTTTTCTTTGTTCGGATGTAATGCTGACCAAATAATTGACTGTAAGAAATAGAAATAAGAAGCAAGATAGTGAGTTTCATAGGCGATAAATACAAGTTGCTGGTGTAAACACACTGAAAAACCAAAGTGAAAATACTTTTTTTGCTTCAGGATTCGTGTTTCTCTTCCTGTTTAACTGAATTCCGTTTTTTAGTTACAGTTATGTAAATTAAGAATTACTTTTTAAGAGAATATCCATTGCCCGCTATGCATTGATTTTACACCTTTAATCACTTACCTTCCTTATGTTTCGGGTTATCCACTGCTTGCTTTTTAGAAACATCAAAATGTACAGGTGAGGAATTAAAATATTTCGTTTTTCTTCTTATAAATGCTGAAAATTCACTGATTGTAAAATCTTTGGTGATCGTCCCTTCTTCATCCTTCGTAAAATTCTTTAAGCTCGTGTTTTTAAACGTATACACATCTAAAAAGGAATCGTTTTTAAAGATGAACATTGGAAGCCAACCTTCATATTTTAAATTCAATACATGGTATTTTTGGCAGTCAATCAGCTCCATGTTTTTTCCTATTTCAAATTTTTGGTATTCCAAATTATACGCAAAGACGGAGTCATTTTTGAAAACAGGAAAATATACTTCCTCTATTTTCTCGACTTCAGAAGACAAACCAGTATTTTTCATTTCTACCGTAACCATTTTATTTATATAGTGTTTACCATCCTTTGTTGTATAATTGGATAAAGGAAATTCAATTTCGCGTTGATCAAATAGTTCAATTTGATTTGCTTTGACAATGTACTTTGCAATGATACTATCCTCGGGGAATGTATAAGTCCCTAACCATTCTGTTGGGATTTCTGATAATTTTCGACCATCAATTGGTTGTGGATTTTTAAAGGTCACACAACTTGTAAACAGGGTAAGTATGGATAAAGTGGAAAGTATGTTTTTCATAAATTAATTTAATTTTCAATAACAAATATATTTATAAATGTAAGTTTAAATTACATTAGTTAAGCTCATTTATCCCCTTACTTTTTTCACTGCGCTCATCCCTAGTTCCAGAATCATACTGGTTACAGAACGTAGTGGAGATCGTTTTATGTCTGGATCTTGACCTTTCCCCATTAAATGAAGTTGATCGGTGTACCAAACGATTTCCAAAGGGAAAGTTCGGTCTAAAAACTGGAATCCAGTCGATAAGGGCTTTATCAAACTCTTTACATCTTTTCCTGAAAGCAATTCATTGGAGAAATCTGGATTAATGGCCAAGGAACGCGCAATTCCAACCATATCACATACTCCAGCAGCTAAGGCCTCATTCATCCCTTGTGAAGAACGAAATCTACCTGTAAGCATCAACGGTGTCTTCACGATTTTTCGCACTTCTTCGCAGTAATCCATGAAATAGGCTTCTCTCGCCTTGGTGGAATCCTTGATGTTTGTTCCGGTCATCACGGGTGTTTCATACGTTCCACCGGAAATTTCAATGAGGTCCATTCCTAATTCAGACAAGTGTTGCACGACTTTCATGGAATCCTCTTTCGAAAAACCACCTTTTTGAAAATCCGCAGAATTTAACTTAATACTAATCGGAAACTGCGCACCCACTTCCTTCCGAATAGCCTGATAAATTTCACTTACAAAACGCATGCGATTGTCAATCGATCCACCCCATTTATCCGTACGTTGATTGTGCGTTGGTGAGAGAAACTGACTTACCAGGTATCCATGTGCACCATGAATTTGAACGCCAGTGAATCCACTTTCCTTGCAGACTTTTGCCGCATACGCAAAGCGCTCAATGATTTCCAGGATTTCCATCTCACTCAAAGCTCGTGGTGTGTTGAACACACGACTCAGTGGTTTCTTTAGCGGGATTGCCGACGGAGCAACGGGCACCTTACTTAAAAACTTCGGAGACTGTTTTCCCGGATGATTGAGTTGCACCCAAATTTGGGTATGATTCTTTTTTCCAGCTTCCGCCCAGCTTTTCAGACTTGGATCACTGATTCCTTTTTCGATTACGACATTTCTCGCTTCTCCCAGCGCTCGTTGGTCC
>CANHMH010000119.1 GCA_947461635.1 Flavobacteriales bacterium
AAAATCGATTGAAGTTCTTGAGTGGAGGAAAATCGAGCAAAACGATCTGCTTTGACGGAAATGCCAAAGGTATTGTATGGTTTGAGGTCGAGATTTGTTTGAATCATTGGTCCCAAAGTTAAGAATTTTCGGGAATTAAGCGCTTGGAGTCTTGTTAGATTTTCGTAAGAAAAAGCACCTTAAAATTGCGTTTAGTTCTACTGTTGAAAGTATCCGCGATCACCTGGTTTGATTTCATGAAACCATTGGTAATAGGATAAATGATGACTTTTAATAAAGCCTTTTTTACTCTTTGGCCAAGAAGAAGGAATGTAAATGCGTCCACCTTTTGCAAAAGGAACATTTTCAATACCAGGAACTGCTACTTGCGGAGCGATTCCATCCTGATAGCAAATCACGTCTGATTGTTTGTCGTCCGCACGAGCCCCATACTGCCAAACTTCATCGAAATAATTCCAGTCTCGTCCTTGTGCACTCGCATTTTCAGCGGACAGAATGAGCAGTTTTCCAAATTTCACTTTGGACTTTAACGCATCAAACATACCCAATGAATAGGCGTAGCCCATGCTGTGGCAAACGATGTCAATTTTCACTTGATCGAATGGTATTCCTTTTTGTGAAAGGTAATTCAAAAGGTTTTCGCCTGCAATTTGACCATGCATGACACGTAATTGGAATCCTTCTGGATTCGGTTTTTTATTCAATACCCATCGACTGCGCTTGGAGATCCAACAAAATCGAGAGAAAAAATAGGATTTTGCGAAATTCACTTCTGTTCTATGCTGTGATGTGCCAACTGGATGATGTCCGTCAAAATAAATGGGTTTAATCCCTGGAAAACGTTTGATAATCGTATCGTCAATGGCATACCAATAACCCGTCGGATCTTTTTCATGCAAACGATTATCGGTGGTTTCGTGATTGGCTTTCGGTCCGCGATTACCGTTGATGAAAATGATAAAACGTTGTGTTGTGTCCATTGGGAACATTTGTCCAAAAATTGTAAATTGACAACATAAAAAAAGGACGAGGGTCAGACGTTTATTTTCCATATTGATAAAAAATACCTCCTGCGAATGGTGTCCATAAACAAGCGCGTTGGTGGCAGGCTTTTAACCCGCGATTAATCCATGAATTGCAAGTCAAAATCATGCTGTATCGGTTGTGAGCAGCGTAAAACGCATCGTTTCCACTCACCACTTTTTTATTTCGAGCTGGAAGGTAAACGGTATTTCCGGATTTTGTTCTAACTAATTGTCCTTGGATGTAGGCGACTAATTGCTTGTATTGTTTTTTTGAAAGGTACAATTTTATGACTGGACGGTCACTCAAGACTTCGTAATGATAGGTGGCATGAATGGCAGAAGCTCCAAGTCCGGTCATTGCGGAAACAGCTGTTTTGACTGTTAAATCTGCCCATTCGGGTGTATTCATGTAAAAGTTTTTGTCTCCCCAACCGATGGCAATCAACTTTGTGGTGCTGTCTTTAAATTTGGTATTCTCTCTTGGAAATGTTTTTGTCCAGTCGATGATGTTATTTTTAATGGGTAACACAAAGTCAGTATGCACTCCAGACTTCATTAAATAGATTTTGATGTTCGATTTCGGGTCGTTTTTTCCTTCAACAGTGATTCTTGAAAGTATGAATGAAAGCACAAAATAAACGAGTAGGTAAGAGAAAAGAATGATGGAAAACCACTTGAAAAAAGTACTGAGTACTTTTCCAACCTTTCTAAGAGCTGTTTTTAATCGTTCGTTCTTTTCTTTTTTCATAGAATTAAAAAATGTTTCTAACAAAGTTAATCTTTCTGCGCGTTCATCGAATGTAGTTAGTATTTTTGTTTTTATCATTCAAATTTCTGTACATGAAAAAATATTTTTTTTTAGCGATAAGCATTTTGCCTTTTTTAGCATTTGGTCAATTTGACCCATCAGAGCGCAGTACTTCTCAGAAATTTGATGAAGTGATGGATAATATCCTTCGTTTTTATGTTGATCCAACGAATGGAAAAGAATTGACGGAAGAGGCCATTATTGCGATGTTAGAGAAATTGGATCCGCATTCTACCTACATTCCAGCGGAGGAATTAAACGAAGCTCAATCCAGCATTAATGGAAGTTTCGTAGGGATTGGAATTCGTTTTCAAATCATGAAGGATACCTTGCACGTGGTTGCAACGATTCCTGGAGGACCTTCCGAAAAATTAGGAATTCTTCCTGGAGATCAGATTATTTCTGTTGACGCAGTGAATATAGCAGGTATTGGATTAAAAAATCAAGAGGTTCGATCAAAATTAATGGGAGAACTTGGTACAAAAGTGAAAATCACTGTTCGAAGAAAAGGAAATAAAATTTTGGAATATACCGTAACAAGAGATAAAATTCCGTTATACTCTGTCGATGCTTCCTACATGATAGATCAGGAAACAGGTTACATCAAATTGAATAGCTTCTCGAGAACAACGATGGAAGAAGTGCTAAAAGCGATGACTGAATTGAAAGCACAAGGAATGAAAAACTTGATTTTTGATTTACAAGGTAACGGTGGTGGATTGTTGGATGCAGCTCATAAATTAGCGGATGAATTTCTTTCTGGCGATAAATTAGTGGTTTACTCGGAAGGACGTGCGCAACCACGTAGTAATTTACGTGCAGGAAAAAAAGGATTGTTTGAAACAGGGAAATTGATCTTGTTGACGGACGAATACAGTGCAAGTGCAAGCGAAATTCTTTCTGGATCTATTCAAGATTGGGACCGTGGATTAATCGTTGGAAGAAGAACCTACGGTAAAGGACTTGTTCAGCGTCCAATGCCACTTTCTGATGGGTCAGAGATTCGTTTGACGATTGCACGTTATTATACTCCGACAGGAAGATTTATTCAGAAACCTTACGAGGATACAGAAACGTATCGCAAGGACATCACACAGCGCTTTTTGAACGGAGAGTTTATTCATGCTGATTCAATCAAAATGCCTGATTCATTGAAATTTGAAACCATGAAAACACACCGTACCGTTTATGGTGGTGGTGGAATCATGCCAGACTTCTTTGTTCCATTGGATACAACGGAAAACTCGAAGTATTTTGGCGAGTTGGTTCAAGGTGGACATTTAAATAACTATTCGTTTAATTACGTGAATTCACAACGCACTTCGTTAAAAACTCAATATCCAAGTTTTGATGTATTTAAGCGTACATTTAATTGTGATCAAGCTTTCATGGATGCCTTTTTTGCCTATGTTCAAAAGGAAGATCCTGAATTGATATTCGATGAAGCAGGATACAAAACAAGTGAGCATTTGATTAAACTTCGATTGAAATCAATCATTGCTCAAGACCTTTGGGGAGCGAATGAAATGTTCCAGATTTACAACGATTCCAATGAAATTTTACAACGTGCAATTGAAATTTTAAAAAACAAAGAATACGACAAAGTGAAATTGGATTAAGCAAATTCACGTTCTAAAATTTTAATTTTACCGAATCAAACAAAGAACTAATGTCAGACGATAAAAAAATCATTTTCTCCATGGTGGGAGTTTCCAAAACAACGCCACTTGGAAAACAAATCATTAAGAACATATACTTATCCTTTTACTATGGGGCGAAAATTGGTATCATAGGTTTAAATGGATCAGGAAAATCTACAGTAATGAAAATCATTGCTGGACTCGATCCATCTTTTCAAGGAGATGTGGTATTTTCTCCAGGATATACAGTTGGATATTTGGCGCAGGAACCAGATTTAGATTTGACGAAAACGGTCAAGGAAGTCGTAATGGAAGGTGCGCAAGAAACGGTGGATGCCTTGAAAGAATACGAAGAAATCAATGCGGCGTTCATGGATGAAGAAATCCTGAATGATCCAGATAAAATGGATAAATTGATTGCGCGTCAAGGACAAGTATCAGATAAAATTGATGCTTTGGATGCGTGGGAATTAGACACGAAACTCGAGCGAGCAATGGATGCCTTGCGTTGTCCGCCGGATGATCAGTTGATTGGAACCTTGTCCGGAGGAGAAAAACGCAGAGTGGCACTTTGTCGCTTGTTGTTACAAAACCCTGATATTTTATTGTTGGATGAGCCTACCAATCACTTGGATGCAGAGTCAATCGACTGGTTGGAACAACATTTACAACAATACAAAGGAACGGTGATTGCTGTAACCCACGACCGTTATTTCTTGGATAATGTCGCAGGATGGATTCTTGAATTAGACCGTGGAGAAGGAATTCCATGGAAAGGAAATTATTCATCTTGGTTAGAGCAAAAAGGAAATCGATTGAAAGAGGAAGAGAAATCTGAATCGAAACGTCAAAAAATGTTGGCCCGTGAGTTGGAGTGGGTGCGCATGAATCCCAAAGCTCGTCAGGCGAAAAGCAAAGCGCGTTTACAGAACTACGATAAAATGCTTTCCGAAGACGCACGTGAAAAAGACGCGATTTTGGAGATTCCTATTCCAAATGGACCACGTCTTGGAAACAATGTTATTGATGCTGTTCATGTTGGGAAGTCCTTTGGCGATAAAATGCTCTACGATGATTTGAATTTTAAATTACCACCAGCAGGAATCGTTGGAATCATTGGTCCGAATGGTGCCGGAAAAACGACCATCTTCAAAATGATCATGGACGAATTGAAAGTTGATCAAGGAGAATTCACCGTTGGAGAAACAGTGAAAATTGGTTACGTTGATCAAACACATAAGGACATCCATCCAGATAAAACAGTTTTTGAAGTAGTTTCCAATGGACTCGAATACGTAGAAATTGGAAATCAGAAAATCAATTCGCGTGCTTATCTTGGGAAGTTCAATTTCATTGGTGCAGATCAAAACAAGAAAGTCGGAATTTTATCTGGTGGAGAGCGAAATCGCTTACACCTTGCCATGACACTGAAAACGGAGGCTAACGTACTTTTACTGGATGAGCCTACCAATGACATCGATGTGAATACACTTCGTGCACTTGAAGAAGGAATTGAAAACTTTGCAGGATGTGCTGTAGTTATTTCCCACGACCGTTGGTTCTTAGATCGAATTTGTACGCATATTCTTGCATTCGAAGGTGATTCACAGGTTTATTGGTTCGAAGGAAGTTATTCAGAATACGAAGAAAACCGACGCAAACGTCTTGGTGACGCAGGTCCAAAACGCATTCGTTACCGTAGCTTGAATTAATTTAAGGGCATTTTGACAATTTGGTAATTTGGTAATTTGGTCGTTTTGTCTTTCTTCAATCGCAAATCCGTCCAAAATGTTTGTCGTTGTGGAAGTGTGCGTCTAAATCAGCGAACTCTTTGAGTAAATCCGCTGAAGGTGGAACCGTTTGAAGTTTACTGAGATCTGGTTGACCAGCGTCAACCCACGCGGTGTACCAAATACATCCAACCGCTAAAATGGCGGCTTTCAGTCTTCGTTCGACCATTCCATTCATTCGTAGATGGTAAGCCTCGCAAAATTCTTTTGAATAAACAGAGATTGTGGTGTTTCCACGTTGCTCGTAGCTGTATTTTTTATCCGATGGAAATTCCTTTGTCAATTCTTTTTCGATGCGCAAAACAGAGTCTAAGGCAAGGTGAGAGGCGCGAACTGCTTCCCATGCCAACTCTTGAACATTGGAAACATACTTAATCTTTCCAACAAAATAATCGTAATCTTCTGCATTGATTTCGACCAAACGACTTTCCCATAAACCGTGAATACCGCGTTGGCCTGTCAATTGTCCATTGTAGTTTTCTGTTGTATGCAAAGGAACGTGTGCGTCTCCGATGTAATGTCCAATATCTGCTGAGTACTTCAAGATTAAATCGACATTCTTTGCTTCAAATGCTTTTTGAAGTCGGTATTTCATCTGAACAATGTGCCATGGAACGATTCCGTATGCTTGCAGGGTGTCTTCTGTGAATTTATCGACAGCATCTTTCCAGCGACGCGGAATCACATCAAATGGATTCTCTCCAACTTTGTAATAGTGATCTAAGTCAATATAGTGACATTGTGCTTCACCTTCCATCGCGTAGCGACGTTTATCCGGATCAACTGCGTGATCAGTAAGAAATTCAATGTGTTCCTTATAAAAACCAAACATGGGAGCAGGTAGGGTAAAGACCGCGATGCGATTAATCCGTTTGTGTCCAAAAAATCCCCAGGTTAATTTATCTGATTTCTTTGTGCTACTTTGAAAAAGTCCGCCCAGAAGCAGAACAATGAAAGCTGTTTTATAATTGAACCAATTTACCATCCTTTAGAATCGGAATAACATCTGTTTGATTAGGTGTAAGGCAATATTTAATGTCTTCGTTTAAGTTTAAATTCTTCAAACGACGACGGTGCGAACTTGATTTTAAGTAACCTAAATAGTTGTCCTTTGCAGATAAATATAAGTATTTTGCCGCAATACTGGAATCTTCTTCCGATGTAAATTTCCCTGATGTGATTAAGTAGTCGGAAATCGCTCCTGCACAAATCGTATCCTCTAAATTGAATTTATCTTGCCATCCAGAGCACAAGCAAAGAATGTTTTTTTCTTGTTTAACGAGCCATTCGCTCAAGTATTG
>CANHMH010000120.1 GCA_947461635.1 Flavobacteriales bacterium
AAGAAAGGTGCTTGCATAATTCCAGCAGGGAAAGCGATTTCATTTAAAAGTGGGTGGTAATATGCATTCACCATGTGTGCAGGCATTCCCCACTTATCTTTATCCACGTCTTTCTTTAAGTCAGCAAAGTTCTTTTTGACACTAAAGCGATTCATTTCTTTGACGTTGGCTAAATAATCATCAGATGAGAAATTCAAACTAGAATAATCCTCCCATTTATCTGGGAAACCAAGTTTTCGTCCAATGGATGATAGTTTATTTAATGCTTCTTGTTTTGTGGCGTCAGACATCCAATCAAGATTTTTGATTCGTTCTTTAAAAACAGCCAATAGATTATCTACCATTTCGTTTACACGCGCTTGCGCTTCTTTTGAGAAATGTCTTTCAACGAATGCTTTTCCTAAAAGCTCGCCAATTTCAATGTTTGTGATTTCATCAATCGCTTTTTCATTTAAAGGTTTTTGAACTTTTTTCCCACTTAATGTCGTTCCATAAAAAGCGAAGTTTAATGCTACAAATTGCTCATTTAAACTTCCAGCATAATGATTTAAAATGTTCCATTTTAGGTAGTTTTTCCATGTGGAAATCGATTCAGACTCCAGTATTTCAGCAACTTTTTTTAAGTAACTCGGGTTACTAACGATGATTGTGTCAGGTATCTGGCATCCAACATTGGAAAAATAAAAACGCAAATCAAATGAACCTAATAAATTGATGGTTTCCTTTAAACTCTTTTTATTGTAGGTTTTTTCCGGGATTCTCATTTCAGCTGGACTCATCATCGATTCCGCCAATTTAGTTTCGAATCCAACGATTTCCTCGCTCATTTTTTGAGCTTGCTCCGTGTCGTATCCTAAAAGTGCAAATGACTTAGTAATGTGTCTTTTGTATGCCTCCAAGATCTCCTTTTTGTTTTCAGTTAAATAGTAGTCTTTATTCGGAAGCCCAATTCCACCTTGACCCATGTAGGCGGCGTTTTTTGAAACATTTTTCATGTCTTGACCAACACCAAAACTAAATACCGAACCAATTCCATCACGGTGATTCATTGCAACGGATCTGACAATAAAGTCTTTTCGATTCATCGAGTCAATGCGATTCAATTCAGTTTTGATTCCAGAAATACCTAATTTATTTCTTTGTTCCATGTTCATGAAAGAAGCGTAATAGGCTCCTAATAATTGATTCTGTGATCCTTTTGTTCCTTGATTCGACTTTGCGTCTTCCAAAATAGCTGTTAATTTCTTTTTATTTTCCTGATCCAATTCATTGAAGCTTCCCCAGCGAGATTCTGATGCAGGAATTTCATTGTTTTTAACCCAATTTCCATTTGCAAAAAGAAAGAAATCATCCTCTGGTTTGATGGTTTTGTCTAAATAATCCAAACTGATGGTATTGAAATCCCCCTTAGACATTGAGACTTCTTTCTTCGCGCAAGAACTAATTAAGATTAAACTCGAAATTGCGATTAAACTTTTGTGTAACATTTGATTTAATTAAGTGGTGTATATAACATTTCAACGTGTGGAATTCCATCTTCTTCATATTCCTTACCAGTGGAGAAGAATAAATGACCGTTGTAAAATCGTTCTAAGTGTTGTTGTGCTGAAATACGTACAGGTACTCTTCCGAATTCTTTTTCGCAAAAAGCCATGCATTTGTTCATGAGTTCATGTCCTTGGCCGTTTCCGCGCAGTTCTTCTTGCAGAACCACTCTTCCAATTGAAACTTCTCCATAGGATATTCCGGGAGGTAGAATTCTTGCTGTGGCAACAATGTTTCCCATGCCATCGCGACATATTAAATGGTAGCATTTTTTGTCCTTCCCGTCAAGGTCTTGGTAAATGCAATTTTGTTCAACGACAAAAGTTTTGAGCCTTACAGCGACGATGTCATGAAACTCAACGACACTGAGCTCATTAAAGTGTTTGCATTGAAAATTTAAATTCATGGCCTAAATTTAGCGCTTTTTTTAGTTGACAGTTCTCAATAGATTTGAATTTACCAGTTGATCTGGAGAAATCATGGGTTCATCATAAGGAATATCATCACCGTAACGTTCCTTCATGATTTTACGCACGATTGGACCATCGATGTTAAATTCCCTCAATGCTTTAGGATTCGCTAATTTAATTTGACAAGCATTCCAGTATCCTTTGTAGACTAATTCTGAACAGTACATTTCTTTGTCTGACCAATTGAATTTACCATCGTAATTTTTACCGAATTGTTTGATCGTATAGGATTTTAAGTCCTTTCTTCCATTTTCAGTTAAGAGAAGGGTGTCTTTCAGTCGTTTTACAATGAACGCACCATTTACACCACTTTCAATCCATTCGTCCAAACGTCGCTTTCCAACGGGTTGTACCGCTTCATAAACATACGCAACATTATTTTCGTAAAAAATGATTCCGCAATGGGAGTAAGGTGATCGAGTTGCTTCTTCAATTGCAGCACTTTGACGTGATGGCGAGGATTGAAAAATGATGTCACCATCTCGGTACTGCTGCGCACAAGAAGTCAGTGGCAGAATAAACAATAAAAAGTAAACTAGTTGCTTCATTTTGAGAAGATTAATATGAGCCAAAATACCTTCTAAGGAACCATTCCCCTGCCAATAATAAGAAAAGTAAGACAAAAGCGATGAAATAATCGAGTAAATCATCAAAAGTGTGGTCTTCGTATGTCACTGTAGCAATGTCATTACGTTTTGCTAATTCATCTAACATTTTGCGATAGGAGGAAAGGGAATGAAACGATCCGTTCGATTGCTTCGACAATTGTTTTAATGTGCCGTGATTGGCAAAGGATTCTAGTTTTTCCAATTGAATTTCTTCTACAATGAACACACCGGATTTTATGTATTTTTTACCATTGAAGGTCGTGCTAGCTTTCCAATTATATTTCCCTGGATTTAATTTTCCTTGATTCAATTTATAGACACTTCCGGCAACAGCGAATTGAGATTTGTATTGTTTTCCTTTGTCGCTTGTTAGAATAAAATCAATTTTTGGACTTGTAATTGGCTCCATAGAAGCATTGTAGAATGAAGCAGTGACAATCAGTTCCTCCTCACTGTTCATTCGTTTAGGAAGTTGAACGCGTAAGCCCATTCCTTGGTTTTTCACCATCAAGTAATTCGCTATTTTGCCAATAAATTCATTGAATACATCATGGTTTTGATGACGGATAAAATCATTTAATCTCCATCGCCAGATTCCCTCACCGAAAATGACTCCGTTCTTCACCTTTTCTCCTTTGGAAAAGAAAAGCAAAGGGTCATTTTTTTTGATTTGACCGATGCGTTGATACAATAAGATTTCAGCACTAGGGTCAACTTTAATGGCTCCAAACTTTGCTGTAAGCGGTGGGAGGAAATCAATAGAAGTCTTACATGCCTCGGATAATTCGAAAGCGTTAAATCCACTATTGAAGGTTGGCTCTAATTCTTCAGATTGACTTGAGCTATTGGATTTTAATCCGATGGATAATTTTGCGATTTCTGCAGCATCCGTTTGTGGACCAAGTACATATAAAATAGGAATGCCGGCTGATCGTAAACGTTGGTGTTGCGCTGGATCAAATTGAATTCCCGGTTCATGCCAAATAACCAAATCAACTTTATTGATGTTTTGATCCCAATCTTTCAATAACAAACTCTTTACTTCATAATTTTCATTTCGTTCCAAGACATCTTTGAATGCACTCATGTCAGGATGCGGCGCTGCCGAGATCAATAAAATTTTGCTCCTTGCGTCAACGACTTCAATGTAGAAATTACGTCGGTTGTTTTTGGTGGAATATTCACCAGCAATGTTTGAAACTGCAACAGTATAAGACTGAACGCCAACTTTATCAGCTTTTAACTGGAAATCTAGTTGTTTAAAGGTCTTTTTTTGATTGTCGTAAGTGACTTTTTGACTAGCAACAGTAGTGCCATTTTTTAAAATACTTACAACAGCACTTTTTCCGCCGAGTTTAAATGCTTCGACATCCACTTCCACAGGGAAGTCATTGTTTAAATAAGCCAAGTCATTGGCCGAAACATTTTTAATGAAGTGGTCTCTTTTTGGAGTGGTGTCACCAACAGAAAGGGAAAAAATCGGAGTTAAATTTAGTTTTTCAGCTGCATAACTTGGGTTGGATCCAACATTATAGTTTCCATCTGAAATCAATGCTACTCCACCCACATTTCGGTTGTAAAATTGAGAGATGATCGTTTCGAATCCCAATTCGAGATTGGTTGATTTTTCTGAGAAGTCTACTTTTCCATTGCTTTGCTGACTCCCAATGGTCCATTCGATTAATTCAAACTGATCTTCGTAGCGCTCTTTGAGTTCGTTTCGGTACTTTTCAATGTTTTTCGAGATCGAGGCACTATCTTTAAAATTCTTCATTGACGATGAATTGTCAATCAAGGTGATGAAAATAGGTTTCTCATCTCTAAAATGGGTTGCTTCAAAAACAAGTCCAAGAAGCAGTAATCCGATTAAAAAAAGAGAGGAAAAACGCAATGATTTAACTAGGTTCTTCTTCCAGCTTGATAATTCGTTTAACCAGGAAACATTTCTGTAATAGAAAACGGTCATGATAAAGGAAACAATTCCTATTGGAAGAAGCCACCAGAGCGAAAAATCAGAGAGTAAATGCATGACTCCAAAAATAAGGACAATTCCGGAAATGTCAAGATTTCTTTTGAGTTAAAAACAATTTCAAAAAGGATTCCGTAATTTCGTGAAAATTTTCAATCTTATGTCTAAAACAGTTTACATCATTGCTGCAGCAAGAACTCCAATGGGAGCATTCATGGGCGGCCTATCAAGCATTCCAGCAACCCAATTAGGTTCTGTTGCAATCAAGGGAGTACTAGAAAAAGGAAACGTAGATGCGCACATCATTGATGAAGTATTTATGGGGAATGTTCTTCAAGCTGGAGTTGGTCAAGCACCCGCTCGTCAGGCTGCATTAGGAGCAGGATTAGGAAATAATGTTCCTTGTACAACGGTAAATAAAGTTTGTGCATCCGGAATGAAAGCAATTATGTTGGGAGCTCAGTCAATCCTGGCTGGAGACAACCATGTTGTTATTGCTGGTGGAATGGAAAACATGTCACAAGTTCCTCATTATTTAGATGGACGTAACGGTGTGAAATTCGGAAACATCACGATGTTAGACGGAATCACGAAAGATGGCCTTCTAGATGTTTACAGTAAAGTTCCAATGGGTAACTGCGCTGAATTGTGTGCGAAAGAACACAACATTACACGTGAAGACCAAGATCAATTCGCGATTGATTCTTACACCAAAGCAGCAAATGCTTGGAGTGCCGGAAGATTCAATGACGAAATCGTTTCCGTTGCTGTTCCTCAACGAAAAGGAGATCCAATCATGGTTTCTGAGGATGAAGAATTCAAAAATGTTTTTCTTGATAAAATTCCAACATTACGCCCTGCGTTTGATAAGGACGGTACGATTACTGCTGCGAACGCGTCGACATTAAACGATGGTGCATCCGCATTGGTATTGGCCTCAGAAGAAGCAGTAGCGAAATTTGGTTTAACGCCGATTGCAAAAATCGTTAGTTACGCTGATGCTGCACAAGCACCGGAATGGTTTACAACTGCTCCGTCATTGGCGATTCCAAAAGCATTAGCGAAAGCGAACATGACCACAGCGGATGTTGATTTCTGGGAATTAAACGAAGCATTTGCCGTTGTTGGAATTGCAAACACGAAAATTCTTGGACTTGATCCAGCAAAAGTTGATGTAAATGGTGGTGCTGTAGCACTTGGACACCCACTTGGGAACTCAGGTTCACGTGTGATAGTTACCTTGATCAACGTATTAAAACAAAACAATGCGAAAATTGGTGGAGCTGGAATTTGTAACGGTGGTGGAGGTGCATCTGCAATGATCATCGAGAACATCTAAAAATCAGAGAAGTCTAAATTCATATAAAAGGGCAGGAGTTCATTCTGTCCTTTTTTTGTTTTTTGTATTTTTATTGAATGAGAAATTTCTTTTTACTTCTTTTCGTTCTTCCTTCCATTCTTCGAGCACAAAACATAGACTTGATTCCATTTGTGAATCCGTTTATCGGAACCAAGAATGCAGGACATACCTTCCCAGGTGCAACCGTTCCATTTGGCTCTATTCAATTGAGTCCAGATACAGACACCATTCCGATGTTAGTGAATGGACAATATCAAAAAGATGTCTATCGTTATTGTGCAGGGTATCAGTACGATGACTCCAGTATTGTTGGGTTTTCTCACACACATTTTAGCGGGACAGGTCATTCCGATTTAGGTGATATTCTACTCATGCCAAATTCAGGTCCAACTCAATGGAATCCAGGAACAGCGAGTCAAACGGACAAAGGCTATCGATCGCGCTTTTCACACGAGAAGGAACAGGCTCAAGCTGGATTCTATCGAGTTTATTTGGATGAACCGAAGGTCCAAGTTGAATTAACAAGCACAGAACGCGTTGGAATTCATCATTATCAATTTCAAGAGGGAAAAGACAATCATGTTTTGATGGATTTGACACATG
>CANHMH010000121.1 GCA_947461635.1 Flavobacteriales bacterium
GGATATCGTTCCTGCGTGATTTTTGCGAACGGAGTGTATTACGCTTGCGGTACCAACGGCATTGACTTCTCCAAAGATCAAGGAATGAATTGGCAATCTTTATCCAATGAGAATGGATTATCCATGTGTACCGATAAAAGACACTTATATATTTCTTGTCCCAAAGGAAAAGTGCTCAAAATGAAATTGATCAAATAAAAAAAGGAGGACAAATGCCCTCCTTTCAATGTATTCCTAGTTTATCTTATTTCGCTTGAAGTGTATCCTCCATTGCTTGAGAAACTGCTGATTTTTCCAAACGTAATTTGGTTCCTTCTGATTGAATCAATACAGTTGTATCAGTAACTTCTAAAATTTTACCATGAATTCCACCGATAGAAACAATTTTATCTCCCGCTTTTAATGCCTCACGGAATTTTTTCAATTCTTTCTGTTTTTTCATTTGTGGTCTGATCATGAAAAAATAGAATACTAAGACCATTAGCCCTAGCATCAAAATACTTTGCATTCCTTGTCCGCCTCCCATAATTTTTGTTTTTTATTTATTAACGTATTTTACCTTTTATCTCCAAAACTGTAACGGATGGCTCTGTATTCGCCATGACTGTAATCATTTTTTGGATTTTTTTTGAGCTCAAGTTATCTGTTTTAACTTGAGCAATAATTTCACTTGATTCTCCTGGTTGAATTGCCTCTTCCGGTTCTTCTGCAACTGTGCAAGAACATGAAGGAGTCACATCTCCAATAACTAGTGGATATTCACCCGTATTCGTTACTTTAAACTTTGCGTTGATCACCTCACCTTTTACTACTGTTCCAGCATCGAATACCGTTTCAACTTCCATGGTTGTTTTTTGTCCAACTTGTAATGCTTGATCATCACTACAAGAGAATAAAAATCCAATTCCAATAAATAAAACAATCTTTTTCATGTGTTCGTTATTACGTAATTAATCCACGTCCAATTTTAATGATTTTTTTGTCTTTTGTCAATTGAGCAATTGCTTTATCAAGAACTCCATTGATAAACAGGTTGCTTTTCGGCGTGCTATAGAACTTGGAAATTTCAATGTATTCATTCAAGGTAACTTTCGTCGGAATGCTACTACATGTCTGTAATTCCGTCAATCCCATTTTCAATAAGAGGATGTCCATTTTTGCAATTCGATCCAATTCCCAATTTTGAGCAAATTCCTCTATTAGAGTCTCATTTTCCTGATTCATTTGAATGGTCTTGCGAAGAAGGTTTACGATAAACTCTTTTTCGTCGTCGTTTTCTTTGTAAAGTGGAAGCACTTCAAATGACTTTCCTTCGGTCCAAGATTTCATGGTTTTCATTGCCATTGAGCAACACAAATCTAAATCGTCAGCCCAATAAATACTTTTCTCATCAAAGAAATATTGAATCAAATCAGAGTTAGCGATTTCTGCTTTAAACAATTGCAAAGCAAAAGCCATATCTTCCTCCATTCCTTCCGAATCGTTGTTCATGTGTTCAAAGTACACCTCTGATTCCAAAATCACTAAAAATACTTTCCTAAAGATTTCCTGACTCTCCGCGCCTAACCAATTAACCTTGCGAATTTCGCTTAGTTTGGTTAGTTCATAAGATGTTTCGATCGCTTCAATCAACTTATTGTTGACAAACTTCATGTTTGGATTTAAATCCTCTTCGGTCGGACGCATTTTCTTTTTATGCTCTTCCATGCGATTTTGCGCAGCGCGTTTCAACTCTGGAAGGGTCATAATCATGAATAAGTACATGTCATACATTCGTTCCACCGCTGAAAGCAATTCCTTTTCAGCTTTGAGGATACTTTCTTCTTCGCTTTGAAAGAAAGCGTAAAGAATTTGGAGTACTTTAATTCGTAAGTGTCTTCTATTAAGCATTATTGTTTTTTACAGATTCAAACTTCCTTTGGACTGAACACGTTCTTCAGCCATTTTATTCGCAATCTGATACGTCGGAACACCTTCGTCTTGTGAACGTTTCACAATATTGTAGATCGTTCCGTAAATTTCTTCTGCTTTTTGATGAGCCCAGTCAAGGGTTAATCCTTCTACTTCGGAGAAACAATTAATGACACCACCCGCATTGATGGCAAAATCAGGAGCATATACGATTCCTCGTTTCATTACTTCTAATCCGTGTATTTTCTCATCTTTCAATTGATTGTTGGCAGCACCTGCGATGACAGAACAAGAAAGACGTGCTAAAGTATCATCGTTTACCGTTGCACCAAGTGCACAAGGAGCATAAATGTCCATTTTCACATCATAAATTGCATCCGGTTCAACGATGCTTGCTCCATATTTCTCCGAAACACGTTTTAATGCTTCTTGATTAATATCTGTAATGAACACATTCGCATTTTCTTTCGCTAAATGTGAAACCAAGTATTCTCCAACGTGACCGACACCTTGAACAGCAATTGTTTTTCCGCTGAGGTCATCACTTCCATATTGAATTTTAGCAGCAGCTTTCATTCCCATGTAGACACCGAAAGCGGTAACAGGAGATGGATCTCCACTTTTTCCTGGTAAACCAACCACATAATTTGTTTCTTCACTTACCCACTGCATGTCAGACGGAGAAATCCCCACATCTTCTGCGGTAATGTATTTTCCTGCAAGTCCATTGACAAATTGACCAAAACGACGGAAAAGCGCTTCAGATTTTTGGGTTTTTGAGTCACCAATGATCACTGCTTTACCACCACCAAGGTTCAATCCCGAAATAGCATTTTTGTAAGTCATTCCTCTTGAAAGACGCAAAACATCATTCAAGGCCTCCATTTCATTGTTGTACATCCACATTCTGGTTCCACCAAGAGCAGGTCCGAGAACAGTATTATGCACAGCGATGATGGCTTTTAGACCGGTAGCGTGATCATTACAAAATAGGATTTGTTCGTGTCCCAAATTGGACATCTGTTGAATAACTGGATTTGAATTCAAATCTGTTAAGGAAGTAACTGTCAAATCAGACATGTTTTAGCTTGAGTTCGTTAACTAATCAGATGAATGGTTACTTTTGTAACGCTATTCAACGCTGGCAAAATTAGAAAATAAAACATGAAGTCCCTTCAATACTTAAATAAATATTTCCTAAAATATAAATGGCGCTTTCTTTTGGGAATCATTTTCACCATTGTAAGTAATTATTTCGGGGTTCAAATGCCGATTTACTTCAAGAACGCGATCGACCAACTTCAAGTCAACGCAACCGATACACAGCCAAATGATATTCTTTGGCTCGCTTTTCAATTGGGTGGATTTTACATGTTATTATCCTTGGCAAAAGGATTCTTCTTATTCTTGATGCGTCAAATGATCATTGTCATGTCGAGGTTCATAGAATTTGATCTTAAAAATGAAATATATACGCATTACCAAACGCTGGATCAAGGATTTTTTAAGCGAAATTCAACAGGAGATTTAATGAACCGTATTTCCGAAGACGTTGGATTGGTGCGCATGTATTTAGGACCTGGAATCATGTACATTATTAATTTAATCATCGCGTTTACCTTAATCGTCACGCAGATGATTCGTATCAGTCCATCATTGTCATTCTTTGTTTTGATTCCACTTCCAATCATGTCCATTTTAATTTACCGTGTTTCTTCGCGCATGAATGCCATGAGTACACTGGTTCAAAAGGAACAATCACTTTTATCCACCCTTGCACAAGAAACATTCTCAGGAATTCGCATCATTAAAGCATATAACCGAGAAAAAGAGACGGAAGAAAAATTAGGCGAAAGCGCAGAAAATTACAAAAAGCAAAGCATGCGTTTGGTCCTTGTCAACGCGTTTTTCATTCCAACCATCATGTTTTTAATTGGTATCAGCATTTTGATTGCTGTTTATTATGGCGGGATTTTATCTTTCACCGGGCCAACAAAAGAACGGATTTCCATCGGAAGCATCGTTGCGTTTATCATGTTCGTCAATAGCCTAACTTGGCCATTTGCCAGCTTAGGATGGGTTTCAAGTATCATTCAGCGTGCATCGGCATCACAGAAACGCATCAACGAATTTCTAGAAACCAAATCCAACATCCAAAACACTGTAACTGCCGAATTCGAATTTAAGGGAAGTGTCTCCTTTAAACAAGTGAGCTTTCAATACCCAATTACGGATATCACTGCTGTTTCCAATGTTTCATTTCAGGTAAACAAAGGCGAAACACTTGCGATTGTTGGACATACAGGAAGTGGGAAATCTACCATTAGTGCTCTACTGATGCGTCAATACGACCCTCAATATGGCGAAATATTGATTGATGAAAAACCATTGTCATCCATCAATCTTCACGCACTTCGCAATCAAACTGGAATTGTACCACAAGATGTATTCCTGTTTTCCGATACCATTCGAGAAAATTTGCAGTTTGGTGTTAATGATCGGGAATCAAGCGAGGAAGAACTCATTGCAGCCTGCGAAATGACCCATGTGTACCATAACATCCAAGGATTTCCTAATGGATTTGATACGATACTCGGCGAACGCGGAGTTAATTTAAGTGGTGGACAAAAACAACGCATCAGTATTGCGAGAGCATTATTAAAAAAACCGAAGTTGTTGATTTTGGATGATTGTTTATCCGCAGTGGACACAGAAACGGAAGAAATCATTTTAAGAAACTTGGAAAAAGGAAAAGAAGACCGAACAACCATTATCATCAGTCATAGAATATCCACGATTCGAAATGCCACAAAAATCATTGTACTCAATCACGGCGAAGTCATTGAAAGTGGAACTCACGAAACTTTAATTAGCCAAAAAGGAACATACTTCGATATGTACGAACAGCAATTGAAACAAGAGAAAAATTGAAAAAACACCCTCTTTTCCAAACTTATTAACACATATTTGTTTGTCTTTTTTTGAAACAACTAGTTGAATTTCAACGTAAGTTAGCTCAAACTTTAAAACAAACAACTATGAAAAAGTTTATGATTTTTGTAAGTGCATTAACGTTGTCAGGAACAATGTTCGCACAAAAACCTGCGAGTGATGATTCACATTATTCGTTAGAAGGATTAGCTAATTTGAATACCGTAGATGGTATGAGTTGGACAGCCCCTTCACTTCGTTTACGTTACTTTGTGAATGACAACATCGCGGCGCGTGTTCAATTCGGATTTGGTGGAGATGGTACGTCCGTTGCCGGAGTCCCAAGTACTGAATCTTATACGTATTTTGAGAATCCTGACGGAACTGGTGCTTCTGGAACGCAAGAAATCAAAAGAGGTGCATACAATCTTCAATTAGGTGCGGAATACCATCTAAAAGGGACAGAAAAAATGTCACCATACTTTGCACTAGGTGTAAATTTAGGTGGAGGAAGCTATGATGAAAAATGGACTAATTCAGATGGTACATCTTATGTAAATGGATTGAATGCAACAGTTGCGGGAGGATATTCAACTTTCGGAGTAAGTCTTGGTGCTGGATTCGACTATTACATTGCAGAAAATTTATATTTAGGTTTGGAAATGAATCTTTCTAGATCAAATGTAAGTTATGATGCAGGAGTTGTAACTGTTGGAGGTGCCGTTGCTGGATATGAGCCTGCATACAAAGAATCTTACACGAACATTGGAGCTGCGCACGGATCTATTCGTATCGGTTGGAGATTTTAATAACTCAAATTTAAATGCATTAAGGGGGCTTCGGTCCCCTTTTTTTATGCATAACAAAAACAATTCTTACCTTTGTCCACGTTATGAAAGAAAGAAATCGCATCGAAGTTTGCTTCACACCAGGGGAATACGAATATTTCAAAGGAGAATACGAAATTGTAGTGGTCATAGACGTACTTCGAGCAACTTCTGCGATTTGCGCTGCTTTTGCGAACGGAATCAACTCCATTATTCCCGTCCCAACCGTTGAGGAAGCTTGGGAATACAAGAAGAAGGGATATTTAGCTGGGGCTGAGCGCAAAGGACAAATTGTCGAAGGATTTGACTTTGGGAATTCACCCTTTTCATACATGCGTGAGGACTTCAAAGGACAAGACGTCGTGCTAACAACAACGAATGGAACAAAGTCACTTGACGTAGCAAAAGATGCCGATATCGTTGTGGTTGGATCTTTTTTAAACCTCCAATACTTGAGCGAATGGCTCGTTAAACAAGAGAAGAACATTCTATGTCTTTGCTCTGGTTGGCAAGATAAATTCAATTTAGAGGATACGATTTGTGCTGGAGCAATTTCCGATTACTTAATTACATCAGGGAAATTTACATCGGAAGAAGATTCCAGTATTGCTGCAAAATACTTATATTTATCTGCAAAGGACAATTATTTAGGTTACTTAAAGTCAAGTTCGCACCGTCGTCGTTTGAAGAATTTAAACTTAAACGAAGACATTAAATATTGCCTTACACCTAATCAAACAAATGTTATTCCGATTCTAAAGGATGGTAAATTGGTTCAATTATAAAACAGCTTTCATTGTTCTGCTTCTGGGCGGACTTTTTCAAAGTAGCACAAAGAAATCAGATAAATTAACCTGGGGATTTTTTGGA
>CANHMH010000122.1 GCA_947461635.1 Flavobacteriales bacterium
AAAATACAAAAATTAATGAAGTTTTAATAAGTACTATTCACTTTGGTTTTTGTACTTTCATGGTATGAAAAGATTATTCAGTTTGTGCGTTACCGTTCTCATTCTCTTTGCTTGTGCAAAGGAACCAACTGCTTGCGAATGTGGCAGGAATTTAATGAAAAACAGCCAAGATCAGGATGCTGATTTATCTGCAGCGTGCGAAGAGACTGTTTCCTCCTTGTCAGAATCCAAACAAATGGATTGGTATAATGCGAGCATGGAATGTATGAATGAACAAAATTGATATTCACTCGTTTGGAAAATCGAGTTTCACTTAACAATGAAATGAACGGATTATGATTCATAACAATTCACTACAAGCATCCATTTTTAATCGCTTCATGAGTGAAATTAGGGATGTGGAAATTCAGAAAGACCCTGTTCGTTTCCGTTTGAATATGGAACGAATAGCGGAAATTTTGGGTTACGAGCTTTCTAAAAAATTGGAATCAAGAACCTTGGAAACGCAAACACCTCTTGGGATTTCAAAGACGGATGTTCCTTTAGAAACTCCTGTACTTGCAACTATTTTACGAGCAGGTCTTTCCATGCACAGTGGTTTGTTGCGCATTTTTGACCGTGCAGATAGTGCTTTCATTTCAGCGTATAGAAAACATACAACGGCTGAGGATTTTGATATTCACGTTGAATATTTAGCTGCCCCAAATTTGGATAAACGTATTTGGATTATTAGTGATCCAATGTTGGCAACAGGTAGTTCGATGTTGGCTGTATATAAAGCTTTGCGAAAAATGGGTAATCCAACACAAATTCATATTGTATCGGCTATTGCAACGCCTGATGCACTCGAGCTTATTAAAGCCCATTTGCCAACGAACACAGAAATTTGGGTAGGAGCAATAGATCAAGAATTAACAGCGCAATCGTATATCGTTCCTGGTTTAGGGGATGCTGGTGATTTAGCATATGGGATAAAATTGTAAAGATGAATTGGACTGGTTTTTGGAGTATTTATTTTTTAGCTATGGTCAAGTTTTCCGTTTCAACGGTACCTGGACCTAGGTTAGGGATGACATTTTTTGAAACAGCACTTGCATCCTTTGCTGGTGCTACAACTTGCGCATTGGTGTGTTATTTTGCAAGTGACGCCATTTTGCTTTACATGAAAAAAAGGGCGCAAAAAAAACAAGCATTGTTAGAGTCTCAAGGAATACCGCCAAAAGTGAAAAGAAAATTCACACGAATGAATAAGATGGTGATCCGCATTAAAATGAAATTCGGACAAGTAGGAATTTGTTTTTTCGCACCTTTCTTTCTTTCTGTTCCAATTGGAAGTATGGTCGTAGCGAAGTTTTATGGAAAGCGTTGGGAGACGTTCCCTTTGATCGTTCTTGGTTTTGCAGTCAACGCAAGCCTCACCTCAATCATCGTTTATTTTGTATTCTAATAAACACATATTTTTTGATTTAGACCGTACGCTTTGGGACTTTGATCGAAATTCTGAAGCAGCTCTTCGTCACATTATCCAAGAGGAAAATCTGATTCCACAAGTAGAATCCTTTGAGCATTTCCATAAAGCATACGAACGTCAAAACGCACATTTATGGAAGTTGTATGGACGAGGAAAAATCAAAAAAGAGGAGCTACGTTATGAACGCTTTCGTGCAACTTTTCAGAAATTTAAAATTCGCGATGAGTCTTTAGTGCGTCGCGTTGGGGATGCTTACGTTGAAATTTCGCCGCGTCAAACTGGACTTTTCCCAAATGCCATCGAAACCTTGAAGGAACTAAAATCGATGGGATTCTCACTTCACATTATCACGAATGGTTTCCAAGAGGTTCAATTCATCAAGTTAGAAAACTGCGGAATACATTCCTTTTTTGATGTGATTGTATGCTCAGAGATCATCGGTAAAAACAAACCTGATCCAGCTATTTTTCACTATGCGATGAAGGAAGCGGGAGCAAAAGCGGCAGACTCACTGATGATTGGTGATGATTACCGAATCGATGTCGCAGGCGCTCTCCAAGTGGGAATGCACGCGATTCACTTCGATCCGGTCGGAAAGAATAAATACAATTATGATTGGTTGATTAGCGACTTAGCTCATTTACCAGAAATGATCATTCGCTTAATGCGTTAATTAGCCGCGAATTTCTTGTCTCGTACGCTCGTAGAACACCATTCCCGCCGCAACGCCAACATTCAAAGAAGCAATCTCACCTTTCATTGGAATACGTGCTTTGATGTCAGCCATGTTCAATAAATCGGAGGTAATTCCACTTTCTTCTGAACCCATGATCACTGCAACTGAACCACGAAGATTTGTTTCATACAACGGAACATTTCCTTTTTCTGTACAAGCGATGATGCGAAGACCAGATTGCTGTAAGTAAAACAAGGTGTTTTTTAAATCATTTGTTTTACAAATTGGAATACGGTTTAAGGCTCCAGCAGAAGCTTTCATGGCATCGGATGTTGCTAAAGCAGATCCTTTAGATGGAATTAAAATTGCGTGTGCTCCTTGACATTCTGCCGTTCGGGCAATTGCGCCAAAATTACGAACGTCTGTAATTCTATCTAAAACAACAATGAATGGTTTCTCATCATTTTCTAAAAGCGCATCGACCAATGGTTCAATTTCCTGGTAAGAAATCGGTGGAATCATAGCGATTACGCCTTGGTGATTCCCCTCTGTCAGCGTATCTAACTTTTGAACAGGAACAAACTGTAGGAAGTAATTTTTTCCTTGTAGCGCAGATTTTAATTCTTCGAATAATTCTTTGTGAAGTCCTTTTTGAATTAGGATTTTATTCAATTCTTTATCAGCGTTCACTGCTTCGATAACGGCGCGAATACCAAAAATAATGTCCTCGCGTTCTTTGCGGTATTTTCTTTCTGTACGTTGTTGTTCCATTAGATATAATTAAACTCGAGTTCTACATTTCCTTCGAGTGTGATTGCGACCGGACAAGCGCGTCCAGCCATGATGACTTTTTTACGGGTAAGTTCATCCCAATTATTGCCGTTCAAATCCATGTTGACAACAATTTTCTCAATCCTACGCGGACTAGAAGCCATGTGTTTTTCAATTGTTGCTTCACACGATTCAAAAGTGATCTCATGCGTTTGACAATAAATCCCCATGATGGTCATCATACAAGAGGCAAGGGAAGTGGCAACTAAATCTGTGGGAGAAAAAGCTTCGCCTTTTCCTTGATTATCAACCGGAGCATCTGTCAATATTTTTGTGCCAGATGCAAGGTGTTCACATGAAGTGCGAAGATTTCCTAAATACGAAACGCGTGCTGTTGCCATAATGCAAAGGTACGGATATTATTAGAAAAGCTTTTTCCTTTATCTAGTTAATGATCGGAATGAAATTCAATTCAGGAGCTTAGTGTTTTACTTCTATAAATCCATGTTTGACAATCGGTTCAGAGCCTTCAAACTTGGCATCAATACGGTAAAAATAGGTTCCTTCAGAAACAACGTCACCGTTTTTGGTTTTTCCATTCCATCCGCCTGCAGGATCATCGTATTCATAAATGACATTTCCCCAACGATTTAAAATCGTACAATAGAACGATTCTAATCCAGAATATTGAACATAGAATTGGTTGTTTCCAGTAGTTGAAGAAAGTGATACAATGTTCGGTGCGACTAAGTCACATGGTTTAATTCCAATGGTCGCTGTATCGGAAACGCTATAACACTCATTGGATAAAGTGTAAATATAATTTCCAGCTTGTGAAATAATTAAAGGAGTCGTTGCATTTGGAATGTTCCATAATCCAAGTTGCGTTGGAATGTAATTTGCTTGTAAGGTCCATACATTATTCAAGGTGCTATCCTTTGCTGAATTCACTTGAAGTGGCTCCAATGGGAAACTCGTTCCATTACAAATGTTCGTGTCGAGAACTTGAGTGTACAAATAAGGTGGGAATTCAATTTCAGCTGTCAATGTTTGGTTACAAGCAACGTCCGTATAGGTAAGCGTGTAAATTCCTGCGTAGTTTGTTGTTAAATGTGGGTTGTCAGCCGTTGGATCTGAAATGTGTAAACAAGTATCAGAAGCTGTCCAAAGTCCTCCTAATGAAGAACTAGTTCCTGTAATGTAGTAATTGTAGAAACAAGCTAAGGTATCCACATCAATACTTGGTAAGGTGTAAAGTTGAACAGTTGAACTTGCGGAATGATTACAAACATTATCAGTATAGGTTAATTGATAGGTTCCAGGTACTGTTGCCGTCAAACTTGGATTTGTGCTTGTGTTGGATGGACTAAAATTTATCGTTCCGCCGCTTGGTGTCGTGTAAGTCCAGGTTCCCCCGGCCGCATCTGTAACTGTCCCACTCACATTATATGTTAAATTACATTGATTTACATTTGTGAAAATGCTCGGACTTACCGGCAAAGTAACTTGTGCTGTATGCACTTGATTACAGGTATTATCCGTAAATGTAATCGTGTATGTTCCTGGTGCATTAACAGTAACTAAAGGGTTTAAATTCGTCGCGTTATCGAAGGTAACTTGATTCGAACTAGCCGTCCATGTTCCACCCTGAGATTGTGTATTTGCTACTTGCAATGTTGGTGAACAAATGAGTGTATCGCTTAGAATGGATGCTGCAGTTGAGCCAAAAATAGTGAAAGTTGTATCAGTTGTACAGAATCCAGCGGAGTCAATAAGTGTGACAGTAAACGTACCCAAAAGTAAATTCACAGTAAATAAACTATCCACAGCTGGATTCGTTAATCCCCATGTGATGGATGAATAATAGGGTTCATTCGGGACACTTATACTCGTTGATGTATCCGGCGGACAATAAGTCAGAATTCCTTGAAGATTAACTGGTACAGGATTTAATACAATGATCGTATCACTGATGTGTTTGTAACAGCCATTTTTACTTACTGTTACACCATAAATTTGAGTAGATGAAACAGAACTCGTTTGAGCCATCGTGAAATCGTCCCATAAATAGGTGTCATATGGTCCATTGGAAACACTTAAATCAACGTTTCCACATGCGCCAACACCCAAAAGTGCGGCAGAGTCTAAGTTATTAAGGATAGTATCCACCACAATAACAAATGTTAATGCCGTTACTCCAGGAGTTGGAACAGCATCATCTGTAGCCGTAACAGTTACGGTATACGTTCCAATGGTTGCCAATGATCCAATGGCTTGCAAAATGATGGACCCTGTATTCCCTGGTATGTTCGCAACTTGTGTCAAGGTTGGAAGTCCTCCGTTGGTATAAGTCATTGTGGTAGTTTGATTTGCTTCCGGAGATAGGAAATTAATGGCAAATTGGGCCGTATCTCCAGCAGCACAAATTTTAAACGTATCACAAGAAGCGATTCCTTCCGGGATAGGAGGGATGTTTCCACTATTCGATGCATCAAAAGCGAAACTTTTGTAGTCCAACCAACTGATGCCATCCGGATTTCCTAGAGCTCCATCAAAATCAACTCCTGGGTGATCAAATCGTGATATCAAGAAGTAGGCAACACCATCTCCCTTGTTCGCCCCACAAGTAGCGGGTATTCCGAAAAATCCATTCACTCCTGATGACGCAGCACCAGTTGTCCATTGCATGTCTTGGTAACAAAATGCGACATTTCCTTGGTCAATAACCGGGTCGGAACCGTTGGTGATGATTAATTGAAAGGTGTTTAATTTATCTCCTTGCATAGAGTAATATCCAACATCCTCCCAGTTAACATAAACTGCTGTTGGCGTGATTTTGTAGACTACTTGACCATTTCCATTTCGCGTGTCGACATCTGCCCAAAATGGTGCAACGATAGCATTTCCAGTGGATGGGAATGCAGTCGCACTAAAGGTTGAAAGTGGACCATTAAAGGTTATGTTTCCATTGTTGTTAATGTAGATGGAATTGAATGTTTGTCCGTATAAATTGAAATTGAATGGAATTGGAATTAAACCCGTTGATCCATCATCATTTGGTTGCATGGCTAAAATGTACGTGGAATCAGGCTCGATGTAACAATCACACGCATTTGCTTTGTTGTTGGACGATGGCTTCACGTTGGGTTTACCTGTTGGATTACCAATCGTGTGATTTGGAGCCGTAACAACTTGACCTAGTTGACCTGAGCCCTTTAGTTTTTGATACAACGGTGAATCAGTAATCACTTGTGCGAAAAAAGATTGACTGATGAATAAACAGAAGATAAATAAAAGGTTTTTCATATGCGTAGTATTGCTCAATTTAGCGGTGTTTAGACTAAAAAAGTTGCAAGAAAGTTGCATGGACAATTCTTTGTCAAACAGAAAGCTAAATTACGAAATTTCAGGAAACCAAAAATACTGGTCAAACATGCCTAAAACGATTGTGACCGTTTGTTGGAATTGTTGTAATTTTAAGCTTCAAATTCGATTTAAGTTCCTTATGAAAAAAACGATTCTATTCTTTGGATTACTT
>CANHMH010000123.1 GCA_947461635.1 Flavobacteriales bacterium
CCCATGAAATAGGAAAGGATCGAATCAATGGAATTGTCTTTTGTCAAAAGGACAGGTTCCAAACGGATGTCCTCACCGATAAAGTGAATAAACTCATCCGGTGAAATCTCTCCGAGTCCTTTGAATCGTGTAATCTCCGCACCTTTTCCAATCTCTTCGATGGCATTTCGACGTTCTTCATCGGAATAACAGTAAATTGTTTTCTTTTTATTGCGGACACGGAACAACGGTGTTTGCAAGACATACACGTGGTTGCGCTTCACCAAATCCGGAAAGAACTGAAGGAAAAACGTCAACAACAACATGCGAATGTGCATTCCGTCGACATCGGCATCGGTCGCAATCACAATCTTGTTGTAACGCAAATTGTCCATGTCGTCTTCAATGTCCAAGGCCGCTTGGATCAAGTTGAATTCCTCATTTTCATACACGACTTTCTTGGTCAAACCGTAACAATTCAAAGGTTTGCCTCGCAAGGAGAATACCGCCTGTGTACTCACATCTCTAGATTTCGTGATCGATCCACTCGCTGAGTCTCCCTCCGTAATAAAAAGTGTAGTTTCTTCGCGTTTTTCGTCTTTTAGGTCCGTTAAGTGCGTACGGCAATCACGTAATTTTTTGTTGTGCAAATTCGCTTTTTTCGAACGGTCACGCGCAATTTTACGGATTCCCGCTAATTCCTTGCGTTCGCGCTCGGACTGCTTGATTTTCTTTTCGATTGTTTCCGCTACATCCGGATTTCGGTGCAGGTAATTATCGAGTTTATCTTTTAAGAAGTCATTGATGAATGCACGCATCGATTTTCCACCTGGCTCAATTTCTTGCGATCCAAGTTTCGTTTTCGTTTGCGATTCAAAGACTGGTTCAATAACTTTCACCGCGATCGCTGCCACAATGGATTGACGAATATCCGATGCTTCGTAGTTTTTGTTGTAAAAATCACGAATAACTTTCGCTACTGATTCACGGAAAGCACTTTGATGCGTTCCACCTTGTGTGGTATGTTGACCGTTGACGAAGGAATAATAATCCTCACCGTAGGTTCTACCATGCGTAAATGCTACCTCGATGTCTTCATCTTCCAAGTGAATAATTGGATACAATGGATCACCGTCCATATTGTTTTCCAACAAGTCTTTTAGTCCATCTTTGGATTGGAATTTTTCTCCATTGTAATACATGGCTAAACCACGATTCAAATAGCAATAATTCCACATCATTTTATCCAAATACGCTGTTTTGAAAGCATATTTCTTGAAGATCGTTTCATCCGGAATGAATTCAACGTAGGTTCCGTTTACTTCATCTGTTTTCTCAATCGGATATTCTTTCACAAGTTCTCCTTTCGAAAATTCAGCTGCGACCTTTTCTCCTTCACGCACGGAATAAACCATAAAATGTGAAGAAAGCGCATTCACGGCTTTTGTTCCAACCCCGTTTAATCCAACGGATTTTTTAAATGCTTTAGAGTCGTACTTTCCACCTGTATTCATTTTAGAAACAACTTCCACGACTTTTCCGAGTGGAATTCCACGTCCATAATCGCGAACAGAAACTTTTCCGTCCTTGATTTTAATATCGACGCGTTTTCCATTCCCCATAACGAACTCATCGATACAGTTATCCACGACTTCTTTTACAAGGATGTAAATCCCATCATCAGCTGCTGCACCGTCACCTAATTTCCCGATGTACATTCCGGGACGAAGACGAATGTGTTCCTTCCAATCGAGGGACCGTATATTATCTTCCGTATATTGATTTTCTGCCATTTCGGTTTTTGAGATTTTCGCAATAACAAAAATAACTTTTACAAGGACTGAAAACACAACAAAAGTCTCTTTTTTATGAACGAAATTCCGTTGATAAAGGCCTTTAATTCAAGAACTAAGTTGAAATGATCCAAAAGTTCCAATTCCCCCACTTCAATTCGAATGAATTTCAGTCGAAACAATTGTGTTTTCGGCTCAAAATCCTATCTTTGCCTCCAAATTTGAATTGAACCATGGCTAATACTTCCGACATCCGAAATGGATTGTGCATCCGTCACAATGAAAAACTTTATCAAATCATCGAATTTCAACACGTAAAACCAGGTAAAGGACCTGCGTTTGTGCGTACGAAAATGCGTCAAATTGAATCTGGAAAGGTGATTGACAATACATTTTCTGCTGGACACAAAATCGATCCAGTGCGTATTGAAAACCGCGAATACCAATATTTATATCAAGAAAGCGAAACATATGTATTCATGAATAATGAAACATACGAACAAGTAAATATCCCATTAAAAATGGTTGAAAAACCAGGATTCTTACAAGAAGGAATGATCGCTAACATCCTTTTCCACGCGGAAGAAGAAATGCCATTAGTAGTTGAATTACCGATGTACATCATTTCTGAAGTTACCTACACAGAGCCAGGAGTAAAAGGTGATACAGCAACAAATTCCATGAAGCCAGCTACAATTGCAACCGGAGCAGAAGTACGTGTTCCTTTATTTATCGACAATGGAGAGGTAATTAAAATTGATACGCGAACAGGAGTATACGTTGAGCGTATTAAAGGTTAAAAAGTTAAGTTTATAAGTTGAAAATTATTTTTTTCTAAATTTACATAGAGTCATTTTGTGTAAATGGTTATTTTTAATTTAAATTCAATTCATTAACTTAATCTTCTAAATTATGAAACGTAACATTGTATTCCTAGAGAAAGTATTTTCTACGATTGTTTTAGTCTCTCTATTCCTTCCTTACATAGGAAATGCCACGCCTTTTAGCTTGCTTTTTCAGGAGGGTACCGATATGCTAGTTTATTTTCTGATGGTAGCAATTCCATTTATGGTGTTTTTCGTGTTTCTATTCACCCACCAATTCAAGGAGAGAACAATGCCAAAGGTTATTTATATAATTTCAATTGTCCTTGCACTTTTACTCAGCTTATTGTGGTTGGTCGGTATTACAAAAAACGCATTTATTGCACCATTAATCATCGTTTTACTTTCACTTGGACTTTCGATTCCTACGTTTTTTAGTAAAATGGATGTTTCATTGAAAACAAATAATATGCTTATCGCCGCTATTCTACCAACAATAGCAATTTTTGCATTAATTTTCAATCCATTTGAAGGATTTCTAGTACCAACCTATGGTTACTATCTATTGAATATTTCATTTATTATGATCATTATATTTCGTGTGTATTACATGTTCAATGCAAAGAAAAATGAAGACTAAACTATAATCACAACATTAAAAAATCAATTTAAAGATCCAAGAATGAAAAACACAGCACTATCACAGAAACACATTGACCTTGGAGCGAAAATGGTTCCATTCGCAGGATACAATATGCCTGTTCAATACGAAGGAGTCAATGCGGAACATGAAACAGTGCGCACGGCAGTCGGTGTTTTTGATGTCTCTCACATGGGAGAGTTTGTTTTACGTGGTCCAAATGCTCTGGCTTTGATCCAAAAGTTTGCTTCAAACGATGCTTCTGTCCTGTTTGATGGAAAAGCACAATATTCTTGCATGCCAAATGGTAACGGAGGAATTATAGATGACTTAATCATCTACCGCGTGAATGCGGAAGAATATTTCATCGTGGTAAACGCTTCCAACATTGAAAAAGACTGGAATTGGATTTCTTCTTTGAACGACTTAGGTGTGGAAATGGAAAATCTTTCTGACCAGTACAGCTTGCTTGCGATTCAAGGTCCTAAAGCCGCTGAAGCAATGCAATCTTTAACGGACATCGATTTATCCAACATGACATATTACACCTTCCAACACGGGACTTTTGCTGGAATTGAGAACATGATGATTTCTGCAACGGGTTATACCGGATCAGGTGGATTTGAAGTGTATGTGAAAAATGAAGACGCCAATAAATTATGGGATGCTGTTTTTGCTGCTGGAGCTGATTTTGGTATCAAACCAATTGGTCTTGCAGCACGTGACACACTTCGTTTAGAAATGGGCTTCTGCTTGTATGGAAATGACATCGACGACACAACTTCTCCATTAGAAGCTGGTTTAGGATGGATTACAAAATTCACGAAAGATTTTACCGATTCCGAATTCTTAGCCAAACAAAAAGAAGCAGGTGTTACACGTAAATTAGTCGCTTTCGAAATGATTGACCGTGGAATTCCTCGTCATGACTATCCTATTCTAGACGCAGCGGGAACGGTAATTGGGAAAGTCACTTCTGGAACGATGTCCCCAAGCATGAAGATTGCCATCGGACTTGGATACGTGACAGTGGACAATAGCAAATTGGATAGCGAAATCTTCATTGAAATTCGCGAAAAAGGAGTAAAAGCAAAAGTAGTGAAATTGCCTTTCTACAAAGCATAACCTCTTTCTTCCAACGCTTTTCTTAGTTCATCTGCAAAGATTCCCGTTGGATTCTTCGCATATGCTTGTCGAATTCCCTTTAGGGAACGAATATCGTATAAATACACCTCCTTGTGCTGATTCTTTATCCATGAGGTTTCTTGTGTGTTAATGACCGCATTTCGCACAACTAATCCTTTAACTAAAGGATAATTCAGGATGATTTCTTTTCCTTCTTCGACATCATCTATTGAATAAAAGCTGTCGTATTGCTGTGCTAAATCATTCAACCAATATTTATAGGAACAGATTATTTTTACACGTGTTTTATATCCAGCTAATTGATCTTCTAATGCAATCATTAATTGTTCAAAATCAACGTTTTCATTTTGGCAGGAATTGACCTGTTTCAAATCTAAAAACAAGGTTTGATCCTCATTTAGAAGAGGCAAAACATCCATCAATTTCACCAGTTTTTCATGCTTCAAAGTTTGATAGGATAGCTCTGACAACTGCAAATCGCTCTGTTCAGAAACACACCCTTTCCCATTTGTTTCAGCCTCCAACCACTCATCGTGATACAACCACAAAGTCCCATCGGCACTTAAACGCACATCTACTTCTACCCCATTTGAAGTTGGTAAATTTAAGGCCAATGAAATTGCTTCTTTCGAATTGTCGTGATAAATCGAATTATCCATACTCAAGCCCATTCCAGCATGACCCAAAACGAGAATGTTTTTAACATATTCGCTTTTCGTACATGCAAAAAGGATGAAAAGAAGGAAGACGTATTTACCGAAATGCATACTGAAGTCCAAGTTTAACATGGTAATTCCATGTGAATTGCTGATTCTTTTGATCCAAATAGATGAACGTTTCTGTCGTCGGACCGTAGCTTGTTTCTTGAAAAAATTGCCATTGTTTACCTGATACAAAACGATAGCCTACCGATGCATGAAGATACGTAAAGCGCGTTCCAAAAACATGCGTGTCTGCAGAAAACACAATTACTGGCCCAACGAAAACTCGGTGAATTTCCCACAATTTAGCATAGTCAATCGTAAGAGCTGGAGTAAAGATGTTTTGAACTACTTTCTGAGGGGAAAGACCAAGGTTGACAGCGAATATATTTTTATTTTGTTCACCTTGAAAGCTGATACTTGAAAACTGATCGAATTTCTGAAATTCCTGCGTAAAGCCAACCCTCCAAACTACTGTTGGATGCTGATTTTGTGCTTGACAAAAAAAGTATGGGCAAAGTAGAAAACAGCAAATTAGAAGTCGATTCATCACCACACAAAGGTGCTGAAAATTCGGAAAACAAACACAAAAAAAATCCCGCCAAAGACGGGATTTTCAAATTTATGAATGGAATATTATACCAAACCTTGATCAATCATTGAATCTGCAACTTTCACAAATCCAGCGATGTTTGCTCCTTTTACGTAATCTACGTATCCAGCATCATCTTTACCATATTTCACACATGCTTCATGGATAGAAACCATGATGCCATGTAAACGTTGGTCAACTTCTTCAGCTGACCATGATAGACGAAGTGAGTTTTGAGACATTTCCAATCCTGAAGTTGCTACACCACCAGCGTTAGATGCTTTACCTGGAGAGAACAATACTTTCGCATGTTGGAACGCCGTGATTGCTTCTGGAGTTGAAGGCATATTTGCTCCTTCAGCTACACAAATTACACCGTTAGAAACAAGTGCTTTCGCCTCATCACCGTTCAATTCGTTTTGTGTCGCACAAGGTAAAGCGATGTCTACTTTCACTTCCCAAGGACGTTTTCCAGCGATGAACTTAGCAGATGAGTATACGTTACAGTACTCAGAAATACGTCCACGTTTCACATTTTTCAATTCCATGACGAAAGCCAATTTCTCTGCATTAATTCCGTCTGCATCATAGATGTATCCTTCTGAATCCGACAAAGTAACCACTTTCGCTCCTAATTGCGTTGCTTTCTCACAAGCGTATTGTGCTACGTTTCCAGAACCAGAAACGGCTACAATTTTACCATTGAAAGAATCACCTTTTGTCGC
>CANHMH010000124.1 GCA_947461635.1 Flavobacteriales bacterium
GGTTTCCTTTTAAGTTGGCAATGGTGTACCCATTTTGCAATAAGATAAAATTCATGACCAACCGCGATGTACGACCATTTCCGTCGATAAATGGATGTATTGTAACCAAACGCTCATGCATTTCTGCAGCTAATAAAACGGGATGCAAACGCTTTCGGTTTTGCTCGTAGTAGATAAAATAATCTTCCATGAGTTTATCTAACATATAGGGCGCTGGAGGAATGTGCTCACTCCCAGAAATCATGACTTGTATGTTTCGGTATTTTCCGGCGTTTCGCTCGTCAATTCCTTTTAAAACGAGGTGATGAATTTGCTTAAGACGGGACTCATTGAAGGGAACTTCATTGCTCACCAAATCGTGTAACAAGGCCACGGCTTCACCATGATTTATCGCTTCTAAATGCTCACGGACACTTTTGCCTCCGATGGTAATCCCTTCATTGACTACTAAGTGTGTTTCTTGTAAGCTTAGGGTATTTCCCTCTATACGATTCGACTCATAGGTATACGCAGTGTGAAAATACTCTTGAAGTTTTTCTAATTGAACAGTATCAAGTGGTTTAATCGTGCGCCATTTCTTGGACAATGTTTCTAACTCACTTAATTTATATTGAAGCGCAGAATCAATCGTTATATTTTCAAAGCGATTATCACTGAGCAAATAACTCACACGCGCTTCTGCCATGACTAAGATACTTTGTGCCAATTGTGGGTAATCTTTCACGATTTTAACCACCTCACTTGACAAATAAAAAGTCAATAAATCACTGTACGGAAGATCTAATGTCTCCGAAATCTTCTTGATTTGAATGTCACTAGGTTTGCGCTTGTTCGCTAAAATGCGGCTCATATGACTAGCATCAATGTTCAAATACGTTGCTAACTCATGGATTTTAATCCCTTTTTCCTGAAGTCTTTCGTGAATAATTGTTTTCATGCCTATTTTCGTCATGTCTAAATTAGGCATTTTTTACTGATAAAAAAAGTTTTTCTAAATTTCCCCCATAAAAATCTCCAGCACGCGTCCACTTGACTCCATATGTGACATATGTCCAGCATTTGGAAGGAAATGAATACGAATTCCTGGAAGGCGCGACGTCAACTGCTCACTAGAGATGAGCGTGTCCAATTCTCCATGGATGAACACATATCTCATCGGATTCGCTAATACTTCCTCTGTATAATCTACGCGTTCACGCATCGCCAAGGCAGCATATGCAATGGCATCCGAATTCATGTGGTTGGCTTCCTCGATTAATTCGTTGATTTCCTTTTGAAAATCCGCTGGACGAGCAAATAAACCGGGAATGGCTTCACGAATAAAGTGTTTTTTTGCTGAATAGACCAAATCTGCTACCCGCAGCCGATCACGACGCTTTTGCTCGTCATCACTCCAGCAATTGGAATTTAAAAAAATGAGTTTTTGACATGGTACTAACTGACACAGTTCCAATCCAACATACGCCCCTAGAGAGTGTCCAACAATACTGAATTGAGTGATAGTTAACTCCTTCAAGACTTCAAGAACTTGTTGAGCCATGAAACGAATACTAGGAATTTCATCTGTATCAGTCAAAGGAGATTCACCGTGTCCCGGAAGATCGATGAAAATACAATGCGTGTTCAATTTTTTTAGTGGGAGATAATCCCACATCGTGCTTGACTCTAAAAATCCATGCAAGAAAACAAACGTTTCGCCTTCTCCGAAAGAACGGTAATGCAACATGAACTATGCGTTCATCAAGTCTTCAATCGCTTCCGCTTCAATTGGAATATCGCCCATTAAATTAAACGGCGCACCAGATGCTTGTACAACTAAGTCATCTTCCAAACGGATTCCGAGTCCTTCTTCTGGAATATAAATTCCTGGCTCACATGTAAAAACCATTCCGGCAGAAATTGGTTCGTGCCAAATTCCTACATCATGTGTGTCTAAGCCTAAGAAGTGAGAAGTTCCATGCATGAAGTATTTTTTATACGCTGGCCAATCTGGATTTTGAGATTTGATATCTTCCATGGAAATCAATCCGAGTCCAATTAATTGTTCTTCCATTAAGGATCCCACTTGCTTGTGGTATTCCGCCATAATCGTTCCTGGAACCAATAATTTTTGCGCTTCGTTTTTCACATGTAAAACGGCATTGTACACCGCTTTTTGTCGAGCTGTAAAGCGGCCATTAACAGGTAAACACCGCGTTAAATCCGATGAATAATTTGCATATTCTGCACCAACATCCAATAAGATGACATCACCATCTTGACATTGTTGGTTGTTTTCAATGTAATGTAATACACAAGCATTTTTTCCTGAAGCAACAATCGGTGTGTAGGCAAATCCTTTGGAACGATTGCGCAAAAATTCATGCGCCAATTCCGCTTCGATTTCGTATTCCCAAACTCCTGGTTTAATGAAAGCCAATAAACGTCGAACACCAGCCTCGGTAATTTTACATGCACGTTGCATCAATTCCAATTCCACCGCTTCTTTGATCGAACGAATTTTATGCATGATCGGTGCAGATTTGTGCACTTGATGTGCAGGGTAATCTTGTTTTACTTGTTTGATGAATCGATCCTCACGTGTTTCTACTTCCGTATTCGCACGCAAATGCTCGTTTGTATTTAAATACATTCCATGTGCTTCCGCCATCAGTTGCTTGAAGATCGTTGGGAATTGCTGTAGCCAATAAACGGTTTTAATTCCCGAAGTTAAAAAAGCTGTTTCCTTTGTCAGTTTTTCACCTTCCCAAACAGCAATTAAATCGCTTGTTTCTTTCAAGAACAACACTTCTCGGTGCGCTGGATTACTCGCATTTGGGAAAAGAACTAAGATCGATTCTTCTTGATCTACTCCTGACAAATACAAAATATCACGGTGCTGTTGAAAGGGCATCGTGCTATCGGCGCTGATTGGAAAAATATCGTTAGAATTAAATACCGCTAACGTATTTGCCGTCATTCGTTCGGTAAATTTCTTTCTATTCGCGGTATATAGATTGGAGTCGATTCGATCGTATTTCATAGTACTCAATTTTGTTGAGTAAAATTACGATTTCTCCTTCAGAAAGTGCCTAACTGATGAAAATTTAAGCTACCAAGCCATCTTCATTCATCAGAATAAAATAGTGAAATAGCAACGAGAATGTTACTGTTTTTTGATGATCAGTCTTTTTTATCTTTAAACCAACCACTATACATGACGTAATTATTGGAGATCCGCTGAACCTCTCCTGCAAACAACTCTGGACTCAAAGTTTTAACTTTTTTTGCTGGAACGCCGGCATAAATACTCCAAGACTCGACACGTGTTCCTTCTAACAGAACCGCACCTGCAGCAATGATGCTATTTGCTTCGATGTAACAATTGTCCATCACAATAGAACCCATGCCAATCAGCACATTATCTTCTACGGTACATCCATGAACAAGCGCGTTGTGTCCGATAGAAACATGGTTGCCCAAATTCACTTTTGTCTTTTCATAGGTACAATGTAGCACCGCACCGTCTTGAATATTCACTCGGTTTCCCATTCGGATGGAATTCACATCACCTCTTACTACTGCATTAAACCACACGGAACACTCGTTTCCCATGATCACATCTCCAACAACCGTTGCATTCTCAGCGAGGTAACAATCCTCTCCAAATTGTGGCGTAAATCCACGACATTCTTTCACTAAAGCCATGGTTTAAAATTAATCATTCTAGGAAAACCGACTGAAATTTTTCATGCAAATAAACCTCAGTGTAACTTGTTTGTCATTTATCAGTATAAAGCCGTGTTAATAACAGAATATGCGCTCCCTTTTACAAAAAAAATGGATTAAAATCCCATACCTCATTGCACTTTACGGCTTTGCTCTATACGGCTTTTTCTTAGTTGGAACCTTTTTGGCAATGAAGTTTAATTTCACTAATGACGGTGGATCCGTGGATGTAAACAACCGCTATTACCAACAAATTCACGATAAATACAACCAGTCCTTTAAAATTGATAGTTCAAACACGGCATTCTATCGCAATGAAATTCTCAGTCGGATTCATTTGTTAAACGAATATTATCCAAAGAATGCGAACGCCATCATGGATGCTTGGTCGAATTCCAAAGATGACAAGTTAGCCTTGCAAATGCTCGCTGCGGTGGATTTAAAATTAATGAATAACAAAACCTATCAAGAACAGCTAAAGGCAATTCTTAATAAGAAAAAAATGAGCGAAAAAGCCACGAATCTCAGTGCTTTTGACTGGACAAACATCGTGGAATGGAAATACTTTAAAGAAGCCGTAGCAAAGGATAAAAAATACATAGACTCTGCAGCCAAAGTTGCTGGAGTTGAGCCACGGTATATTGTCGCATGTTTAGTGGGCGAACAAGTGCGTCTTTTCAATTCACGACGTGAACGCTTTAAAAGTTTAGTGGCGCCTTTAAAAACACTTGCTTTAGAAACTAACCACTCTTATGGCGTGACGGGAATCAAAGAAAATACAGCGAAAAATATCGAATTCTATTTAAAAGATAGCACCTCCAAATACTATATAGGGAAAGATTACGAGAACGTATTAGACTATGATTCAACGGTCAATTATCGAAACAAACACAACGACACCAATAGTGTTCGTATCCAACGTTTGGTTCAATACAAGGACCATTACTATTCATACTTGTATGCAGGATTGTTCATCAGACAAATCGACAAGCAATGGAAAAGAGCTGGATTTCCAATCGATGACCGTCCAGAAATTTTCGCATCCCTGTTTAATTTAGGATATGTCAAATCCGTTCCGAAGAAAAATCCTTCAGTTGGTGGTTCGAATTTCAAAATTCGCGATCAGGAATATACCTTCGGATCTGTGGCCTATGAATTTTATTATTCCGGAGAAATGTCCGATTTATTTCCTTACCACAAGGAAAAATTCAGGGATTGACTTTAAACTCTTTCAGTTCAGACATTAAGCGTTCTTGAGACATTGGAATACTCACCGAAATGTTTCCGTTTTCAGCTAATTCTTGTGTTAAAATAGTGCAGGGATAAGCTTTGAGTGACTTCATCACTTTTGGTAAATCCGGATAAGAAAATTGAAGTTTCCAAATAATTTCTTCTTCCAATTCAATGATTTCAGCTTGTTCCAAGGCATCTTTTGCAGCGGAACGATAGGCCGTAATGAGTCCGCCAACGCCCAAATTTGTGCCGCCGTAATAACGAACTACCGCAATGAGCACATTGCTCAAATCGAAGGACTGAATTTGACCTAAAATCGGAGGTCCAGCAGAATTCGAAGGCTCGCCGTCATCACTTGAACGGTACAATTTCTTGTCACCACCCAATCGAAAAGCAGAACAAACATGCACGGCTTGGTGGTGTTCCTTTCGTTTCGCTTGAATAAACGCCTTCACTTCCTCCTCTGTTTTACAGGGTACAGCAAATGCAAAAAATTTGGATCCTTTTTCCTTGTAGAATCCTTCACTGATCTTCGCTATGCTTAAGTATTTTGACACGCTGCAAAGATATGGATTCCGCTAGCAATTGAAAATTCACAGATTTGACTTATTTTTAAGGCAAATTATCAGCACACATGTTACGAAACATCCTCCTTTTGACACTCGTCCTTTGTTTACAGCAAACAAACGTATTTGCGCAAACGAAACCAAAACAAGTAGTTGTATATGACATTGTTCATTTGAAAACAGGAAAAGTACTTTATGGTGAAATCATCGAATTCAATCAAAAGGATGGAGATTTGACCTTTCGCGACAATTACAACCGAAACTATTCCCTTTCCCGAGAGATGTACGATTTTTTCGAAGAGAACGTAAGCTACAACAAACGTGTTCGTGACACCATCGTGCGTCCACGCAAAAGCGACGAGTTTTCCTTCATGCTTGGACTCACACAATTTGCCGCAGGAACAGATAATGGATTCGTTCCCGATGATTATTACATCTGGACCTCAGGTAACGGATATTTTTACGACTTGCCTATTTGTATGACTGTCGGTGCCGGGAAATACCTAAGTCGTCAACATTTCGTTGGACTGAAAGCAGATGTGAAGTTACTGTCCGGATTAGATCAATTCTATTCCATCGGAGCCAACTACCAATTTCAGTACGATGGCATGAAATCCAACGTCGCTAAATACATTCCAATTCGTGTAAATTACGGTGTGCGCAGTTCAGAAGAATCAGTAGATATTCAGGATTTAACCATGCCACCAATGACGAATAACATTCAACAAAAATTCGACGTCA
>CANHMH010000125.1 GCA_947461635.1 Flavobacteriales bacterium
ATTAACATCTGTTCAGGACATGGGTTCTAGTGCTGGATTTATGTTTTTAAACACAGGGAATTCTAGAGTTACTGGAATCGATGTGTCCTACGCTGGAAAAGCACAAACTTCCAAAAAGAATGAGTTGACTTTCCTTTTGGGATATAATTACATCGTACCAATTACACTCAGTCCGAATTTCGTCTATGCGACGGACTCCTTGAATCGGGTTTTTAGCTATCAATCAACATCCTTGGATCCAAGTAAAGGAATCTTGAAATACCGTTTCTTACACAATGTGAAATTGGATGCGGAACATACTTGGAACAAAAAGATTTCCTTCGGTATGAGTGCCAAGTATTTTTCGAAAATCGTGAACATGGATGCCATCATCAAAGACTTTGAGCAAGTGACAGTTGATAATGAATTATTACAGGACTTAACATACATGGACTATTTTCAGTCGCATCGTTTTGGTAATTGGATCTTTGATGCTAGATTGTCTTTCAATTTCTCCGAACAGCACAAATTAGCGGTGATTGGTAGCAATATTTTCAATCGTACATATTCTTTGCGTCCATTAAAAATTGAAGCACCAAGAACCATCATGGTTCAATACACCTATCGTTTGGAAGGAAAATGATTCTTATTCTTTAACTAATTCGTAGCGAAGCCAGTTTAAGGCGCTTAAAACAGTCATTTGAAGGTTGCGTTCACGATTGTCTCCGAATTGAAATTTCCGTGCTATCGTTTTTCCTGAAATACACAATCCAACCCAAACCAATCCAACTGGTTTATCCACCGTACCTCCGTTAGGACCAGCAATTCCTGTGGTCGAGATACATACATCCACCCCTAATTTTTTTGCGCCGTTTTCAGCCATTTCTAAAGCAACTTTTTCACTTACAGCCCCTTCCGAAAGTAATGAGTCCACGGAAACACCACAAATCCGATGCTTTAGGTCGTTGGAATAGGTGAGGAGTGAACCCATAAAATAATCTGACGCTCCTGAAACACTGGTGATTTGCTGAGCTAAAAGTCCACTCGTACAACTTTCAACTGTACCAATTGTTTTTCGTTTGTTGTTCAATAATTTACCGATAACTTCGGGCAACGAATCATGTTCATACCCAAAAACAGCTTCAGGAAGTCGATTGGATAATTCCCTGAAAAATTCCATAATTTCAGTTTGGTCTTCTTTTCCTTCGTATGAGGTGATGCGCAGTTTGACAAGTCCTGGTGAAGGAAGGTAAGCTAATCCAAATCCTCTTTCGCGAATACGGTCCTCCCAATCACTAATTTGTTCTGCCAAAAATGATTCGCCAATTCCTTGCGTTAATGCCGTGTAATGGTACATTGCTTTTAGTTGGAAGCGTTGCATCAATCGCGGAATTAATTCCTCTGTCACAATACCTTTCATCTCATAAGGAACACCAGGTAAAGAAACGCAATAGCGGCCGTTCTTCTCAAACATCATTCCAGCGGCAGTACCATATTTATTTGGCAAAATTTCACAATCTACGGGTAAAGCAGCTTGTTGGATATTGGATTCCAACATGGGACGATTACGAGAGGCAAAATACGCTTCAATTTTCGTTAATGTTGGTTGATGAATTTCTAGTTTCGTTTCAAAAAATTCACACAAGGTATGTTTCGTGATGTCATCCTTCGTTGGACCAAGTCCGCCGGTAATGATGACACAATTTGTTTCTGGATAACAGTGATCAAGCGCCTCTAGAATACGGTGCTTGTCATCGGCAACTACGATCGAGCGCGTTACTCGAGCACCTATTTTGGATAATTCTTGTCCTAACCAGGAAGCGTTTGTGTTAATGGTTTGTCCAATCAACAGCTCATCGCCGATGGCTAGTATTTCAATGTTCATTTTCGAACGAATTTAGCAATGGATTCGATGTGTCCTGTATGTGGGAATTGATCCGCAAGCGCATATTTTTCAAGTTCATAACCAGCTTCTTTCAAGGTGTTTGCGTCCCTTGCTTGTGTAGATGGATTACAGGAAATGTACACGATGTGCTGCGCACCTAAATCAATAACTTTTTGAAGTGTTTTTGGGGCAATTCCTGCTCTTGGAGGGTCTAGAACAATACACGAGATATTTCCTTGGTAATGTGGATATTCTTTGAGGAATTTACCAACATCTGCCGCGTAAAAGTCGATGCTGTGAATGCCGTTCTTTATGGCGTTTTCACGTGCATCCTCAATTGCTTTTTCAACAATATCAACACCAACAATCTTTACTGTTGGATTTCGTTTTGCTAGTAATTGACCAATAGTACCCGTGCCACAAAATAAATCCATAACAACTTTTTCAGCTGGAATTTCTTCTTCGAAGACGTAATCAAGTGCTTTCGCGTAGAGTAATTCGGCGCAGGATGGATTTGTTTGAAAAAAACTTTCCATCGAGATTTGAAAGGTCAATCCAGAGAGTACTTCTTCAATTACATCTTTTCCAAAAATGAGTTTGGATGTTCCGTTTTCGATTTTAGCACGGTCGGCTACGTTGTCATTCTCCGTATGCCATAATCCAGCGATGCGACCGGGGAGAAGGTTCTGTAAGAATTCAGCGAATTTGGAAACGTCAAACTGCTGATCTTGATCTGAAGATGTCACCAAGTTGAGTAACAATTGATTGGTATGGAAAGATTTTCTCACAACAATATGGCGAAAAAATCCAACTTTTTTCGGTGGATGCCAAGCAGGAAGATTCGTTGCTTTTAAGAAAAGTCTTATTTCACGAAGTTTGGTTTCCCATTCTTCATCAAACATTCCAGATGCTTTGTTCAAGCTCTCCACTTTCCACCAAGTACCACGACGTTTAAATCCTAATGCAAAGGCATCGTCTAATTCTTCATTTGTTTCTAGGTCATGCTCAATGCACGAGAAACTATATTCCATTTTATTTCGGTAGAAATAATGTTTTGGGGAAGAAATAAATGCATCGAATCGTTCGCGAACTTCCTTAATTCCGCTTAGTCGTTCAAAGGTTGTCAGGGTTGATTCTCGTTTGACTTCCTCTTGTTTTTCAACTGGCACATGTATGTAGGGTCCGCCGGAAATTTCTTGAAATCGCTGTTCTGTTTCAAATTCTGAGCGTTTTTCAACTTCGATTAATTTCGCTTCAGCGTAATTTTTTCTTTTAGTTTCAATGCGTACTCTTACGGTTTGACCAGGAAAAGTGTTATCAACAAACACCACAAATTGACCATGTTCTGTTTCTAATTTCGCAATCCCTCGTCCACCAAAAGCATAGTCCGTAATTACAACGGAAATTTCATCACCTCTTTTCATTAAATCATCCCTCTGATTACGCCTTTTTCTGATGCTTGAATAAAACCAACAATTTCATCTCTCAATGGTGTTTTATCCATGCTTTGAAGTACGGCATCTACACCTTTTGAAAGGTTGCTGTTTTGAACGTAAATAGTTCTGTAAATATCTTCAATTTCACGAACTTGTTCATCCGTATATCCTCTACGTCTTAATCCAACGGAATTCACTCCCGCAAACGTCAACGGTTCACGTGCTGCTTTGATGTATGGCGGAACATCTTTTCGAATCAACGAAGCTCCACCAATAAAAGCGTGCTTACCGATGTGTGCAAATTGCTGTGCAGCAACTTTTCCTTCTAGGATGGCAAAATCATCAATGATGACATGACCAGATAAACCAGTATAACTAGCTAAAATAACATTGTTTCCAATTTGACAATCGTGTGCAACGTGAACATACGTCATGAGTAAGCAATTGTCACCAATGGCTGTTTTCATTTTATCACTTGTACCACGGTGAATCGTCACACATTCTCTAATTTTAGTGTTGTTACCGATTTCGACCGTTGTATATTCGTTGTCAAATTTCAAATCCTGTGGAACAACTCCAAGGACAGCTCCAGGAAAAACTTCACAATCTTCACCGATGCGCGTTCCGGGATACAAGGCAACGTTTGAGTGAATTCTTGTTCCATTTCCAATGATGACATCTTCGTGAATGACAGCGAATGGATCAATTCGAACGTTTTGTCCAATTTGGGCATCTTTCGAAACCGAGGCTAGTGATGAAATCATTTATTCTTTGTCTTTTATAATTTGTGCAAGCATGCTTGCTTCCGAAACGACTTTCCCATTCACAAATGCTTTTCCAGACATTTCAACTAGTCCACGTCGAATCGGAGATGTTAAAACTAATTCGAACACTACCGTATCGCCTGGCATAACTTTTTGTTTAAATCGAACATTGTCAATTTTCATGAAATACGTTGAATACAAATGTGGGTCTTCCACTTTCGTTAGAGCAAAAATACCCCCTACTTGTGCCATTGCCTCGATTTGCAGAACTCCTGGAAAAACTGGATTCCCTGGGAAATGCCCAGTAAATTGAGGTTCATTCATGGTGATGTTTTTTACACCTAAAATGGAATTCTCATGGATTTCAATGATTTTATCCACCATTAAAAATGGATAGCGGTGTGGTAGAATGCGTTCGATATCGTTTATGTCATAAACGGGAGCTTTCGATAAATCAAACTGCCTACCTTGGTTTTGTTGTTTCTTGATTTGCTCTTTTAATACTTTCGCAAAACGAACATTTCCAGAGTGTCCAGGACGAGCTGCAAGAATATGTGCTTTAATCGGTTTCCCTACCAAAGCTAAATCTCCAACGATGTCTAATAATTTATGTCGAGCAGGCTCATTTTCGTATTGAAGTTTGGTACTGTTGAGTACGCCAATTCCATCGATGGAAATTTGAAGTTTGTCCTTGCCAAGAAGTTTTGCCAAACGATCCAATTCCTCTTGTGCGACGTCTGCACGATCAACGAGTACAATTGCATTGTCCAAATCACCACCTTTGATGAGGTTGTTGCTTGCCAAATAATCTAATTCTCTTAAGAAAACAAAGGTTCTACATTTTGCAATCTCCTTTTTGAAATCGGAAAGTTGGTACATGCTTGCGTGCTGTGTCCCAAGAACAGGAGAATTATAATCAACCATTACCGTTAAGCGGTAATTCACATCCGGAATAGCAAGAAATTCGATTCCTTTTTCTAAATCTTCCCACGGGATGTTTTCGTTCAATTCAAAATACTCTCGGTCTGCCTGTTGGTCTTCAAATCCAACACGTTCAATTTCATTGACAAAAAGAATGGAACTTCCATCCATAATCGGAATTTCTGGTCCGTTGATTTTAATCAATGCGTTGTCCACTTGACTCGCGTAAAGTGCTGCCAATACGTGTTCTGTTGTATACACGCGCGCACCGTTTTGCTCAAGAGTCGTTCCGCGGTCTGTTGCGACTACGTAGTCAACGTCAGCTTTAATGATTGGTTGATTTTCTAGGTCAACGCGTTGAAATTTATAACCGTGATTATCAGCCGCTGGACAAATTTCCATTGTTACAGCTTCGCCTGTGTGAAGTCCAACACCATTAAAAACGATTGATTCTTTGAGCGTGCGTTGTTTTTCAGTCATTCTGTTTATTTTTTCGTGAGTTCTTTCAATTGTTTTTCGAACTCATGGATTTTAGATAAGATATAAGGTAGTTTTCTGAATCCAATGTAGGATCGCTTGAAGTCGTTATGATTGATAGCTGGAGAACCCATCAATGTGTCTGCGGTTTTTACCGTGGAAGGAATTCCAGATTGCGCGATAATTTTAGTATCATCCGCTATGTGCAGGTGTCCAGCAATGCCTGTTTGACCACCAATCATCACGTGTTTGCCAATTTTTGCCGATCCAGCAATTCCCACTTGTGCAGCCATGGCTGTGTGTTGATCGACATCGACATTGTGAGCAATTTGACAAAGGTTGTCGATTTTCACTCCTTTACGGATAAAGGTTGATCCCATCGTAGCACGGTCAATGGAACAATTCGAACCAATTTCCACATCATCTTCGATGACAACGTTTCCGATTTGAGGAATTTTTTGATACGCGCGGTTTTCATCCGGGGCATAGCCAAATCCATCCGAGCCAATAACGGTTCCAGAATGTATGATTACATTGTTGCCAAGTTGACAATCCGCATAAATACTCACGTTTGCGAAAAGGATTGAATTGTCACCGATTTGAACATTGTCACCTAAAACCACATTCGGGTAAACTTGAACGTTGTTTCCAATTGTTACATTTTTCCCAATGTAAGCAAACGCTCCAATGTAGGGATCCTTTCCGATTGTTGCGCTTGTATGAATGAAAGAAGGTTGTTCAATCTCGGGCTCTTTGCGATTCATG
>CANHMH010000126.1 GCA_947461635.1 Flavobacteriales bacterium
GATCGCTGCGTTGGTGTCCATGTTCGATTAAAATATGCGGAACGGTCTTCGCAATTGGTTCAGTAAGTGTTGGTCTTTTGGACATAAAAAGTGCATTCGAAGGACAAAAAACAGGTCATTCTGTGGATGAGATTGCACAAATTTAGTCAATATCTGCCTTTTATATTTTACCTTTGAATAGTGAAGAAGTTGTACAAGTTATTATTGAATCGTTTACCACGACCATTACTCATTCGATTGAGCTATGTTTTTCGTGTTTTTGCCCCGACACTGTACCGAGGAAATAAGGTGGAATGTCCAGTATGTGAACGATCCTTTTCGAAGTTTTTATCCTATGGTTCCGACGTGGCACACAGAGAAAATGTGCTTTGTCCGTATGACTTAACCTTGGAGCGTCACCGTTTGATGTGGTTGTACCTCCAACAAGAAAGCAATTTCTTTACAGCGGAAAATTTATCCGTTCTACACGTTGCTCCGGAGCAATGTTTTATTGATCGTTTCCGTGCGCAAAAAAACCTCAACTATTTAACAGGAGATTTGGTTTCGCCTTTGGCCGATATTCATTTCGACCTGCATCACATTCCCTTAGAGGACAATCGTTTTGATGTGGTTTTTTGTAACCATGTGATGGAGCATGTCGATGATCCATTGCAGTGTATGCGTGAACTTTTCCGAGTGATGAAATCTGGTGGATGGGCGATCATGCAAGTGCCGCAAGATTTTACACGTGAAACCACCTACGAAGATCCGAGCATAACGAGTCCGGCAGAGCGCGAAAAGCATTTCTGGCAAAAAGACCATGTTCGTTTATTCGGTAAAGACTATCCACAATGGCTAGAAAAAGCTGGATTCACCGTAACTGAATTCGATTTGAACAAGCATTTTACTCCCGAACAAATCGAGCGTTTTCGTTTGATGAAAAACGAAGTATTATATATCTTTCATAAAGCTTAGTACATGAAAAAGTTGTCATTTTTGCTCCTGCTGCCATTTTTTGGCTTCGCACAAAAGAACATTTTCTTGAACATTGATCCGGTATTTAATAATCAAGCATTTATTCCTCAGGTCGTATACACGAGCAACAACGGTCAAAACGTTTACTTGGATTATTTGAAGTATTATCTTTCTGACATCAGCATTACACATGACGGAGGACAAGTCCTGGATTTGTCGCAAACCGTTTACCTAATAGACGATACAAATCACAGCATTTATTTGGGTGCGCACAATGTCACCAACATTGAACAAATATATTTTTTAGTGGGAGTTCCAAGTCGTTTCAACACGCAGTCCGGCGCTTTGGCACAAGATATTTCTGTTTATGACGCCTCCAACGCTTTAAGTTTTCAATCTCCATCTATGTATTGGGGTTGGGCAGCGGGCTACATGCACATGATTGTTGGTGGAAAAGCTGACGGTAACAACGATCAGGTTCCAGAAGCGTATTTTGAATTGCACAATTTGGGTGATCACAATCAACGTTCCGTGAGTTTCGCTAATGTGGGGCAAACCAATACCACATCTACTCAAATTGATTTGAATTTCGATTGTCAAATTGATCATTGGTTAAATGGGATAAATTTAGCAACCGTTGGTGTCGTTCACGACGAAACAGGAGTTAATATTCAGGTGATGGAGAACGTAAATACAAAAGCGGTGTTCGCTCAGTCGGCTAATGCTTCAGTACCGACGATGGATAAAAATATTCTACAGTTTTCGTCTATGCAAGGCGCCTTGCAATGTTCTTGGACTGGCATAGACATGGAATTAAGTTTGAATTTGCTTGACCAAAGCGGTAAACTCTTGCGAAATCAAGTTCTTTCCAATCAGCAAGGACAATTCACATGGATCGGCTTAACACCAGGAATGTATTTCATTCAGTATGCGGATCAACAAGGAGCGTCACAAAGTCGACAAGTACTAGTATTCTGATGAAAATCATTCGTTTTTCTGGACCCTTTCTTTTATTGTTGCTACTTGCGCTCTCCCTATTAAAGTGTAAAAGTCCCTTGGATTTAAATGCAGGAATCGTTGTTCCAACTCCCAGTGATAATCCACAGTCGGATGCGAAAGTTGAGTTGGGAAGAAAATTGTTTTTCGATACGCGTCTTTCCGTCGATGGAACCATTTCCTGTGCAACATGTCACAAACCAGGTAGAGCATTTACAGACAACTTAACAGTCAGTGAAGGAATCAAAGGACAACATACCGAACGTAATTCACCGAGTATTTTGAATGCAGCATTCTTGAAAACAGCCATGTTTGATGCGCACTTGGAAACATTGGAGTTACAAGTCATCGTTCCCATTCAAGAGAAAACGGAAATGGGTCACAACATGAAGGAATTGATGAAAGTATTAAGAGCCGATCCGGAATACCAAAAAGCAGCACAAGAAATTTACCACCGTGACTTTGATGCGTGGGTCTTGACCCGCAGTATTTCAGCTTACGAACGCAGCTTGATTTCCATGAACTCCCGTTTCGATCAATACCAAAAAGGAAACCAACATGCCATCAATGCAACGGAAAAAGCCGGGTGGAAACTGTTTTCTGAAACCTTGTATTGTACGAAATGTCATACACCGCCTAATTTCACGAATTATGTTGCGGAGAACAACGGACTCTATTCAAGCTACGAAGGAAAAAGCGACCAAGGACGTTTCCGTATTCACCATGATTCCTTGGACATCGGAAAATTCAAAGTTCCTTCCTTGCGCAATTTACCTTTAACCTTTCCATACATGCACGATGGCAGTTTAGCCACAATAGATGAGGTACTCGATCACTACGTCAAAGGCGGTAATGGACATCCCTTACAAAACAAAGCGATTGTTCCGTTTACATTGAGTCCACAGGAAAGAAAGCAGTTGAAAGCCTTTTTCAATAGCTTGGTCGATGTGAGTTATTTAAACCGATAAGTCGAGAATCCTCCGTATTTTTGTGCCATGAAACTTGCTGCTCAGGATCCAATTTGTGCACTTGCCACTGCGAATGGCATTGGTGCAATTGCACTCATTCGAACATCTGGACCACACTCAAAATCATTGGTATCCAAGTTATTCTCCAAAGACTTAAGCATCCAGAAAACACATACTGTTCATTTGGGTTGGCTTTCGAATTTGCAATGTGAACGCATTGATGAGGTACTAGTGACCATGTTTGATGACGGAAAAAGTTTCACAGGTGAAGAAAGTGTTGAAATCGCTTGTCACGGTTCGATTTACATCCAACAACAAATTTTACAAGCATTGGGTAGCGTTGGCTTTCGCATGGCGGAACCAGGTGAATTCACCCAACGTGCATTCTTAAACGGACGCATGGACTTGTCTCAAGCAGAAGCTGTCGCAGATTTAATTGCCTCACAATCTAAAAATGCCCATGAAATTGCCCTGAAACAATTGCGTGGAACCTTTTCGAGCGAACTGCAAGAATTGCGTGAGAAGTTGATTCATTTTGCATCCTTGATTGAATTAGAACTTGATTTCGCCGAAGAAGATGTGGAATTTGCTGATCGCAGTGCCTTGAATAATATGGTTGCAGAAGTATTGCACATGGTCCGACGTTTAGCTTCCTCTTTTCAACTGGGAAATGCGATTAAAAACGGAGTTCCAGTAGCCATTGTCGGCGCCCCGAATACCGGAAAGAGTACCTTGTTGAATCAATTGCTAGGCGAAGAACGTGCGATTGTCTCCAACATTGCAGGAACAACACGCGATGTCATTGAAGAAACCTTGAACATCGACGGAATCTTATTTCGTTTAATTGATACCGCTGGAATCCGTGAAACCACAGAGACCATCGAAGCCATGGGAATTGAACGCTCCCAGCAGAAAATCCAACAAGCGAAAATTGTTCTTTGTTTAGCCGATGCTTCCGACTCCGAAAACCTAGACGAAACCGAAACTTGGGTAAAAGACCTGCGTGAAAAACATCCAGACAAACACGTTTTACTGTTGACGAACAAAATTGATTTAGACACATCGCGTTTGACAGATAGCTTACAAATCAGCGCCTTAACCGGAACCGGAATCAATGAACTAAAAGAACAATTAGTGACTTGTGTCTTGGGTGATTTCAACATCCAAGAAGAAACAATTGTATCGAACGCACGTCATTATGAGTCCTTACAGAATACAGACGAAGCCTTAAGCAAAGCTCAAGAAGGACTGCAAATCGGCACCACCGGCGACTTCATCGCGATGGATATCCGCACGGCGATGCGTCACCTCGGAAACATCACGGGCCACATCGATGTGGATACGGATATTTTAGGGTCGATCTTTAGTAAGTTTTGTATTGGTAAATAAACGCCGATAAACAACGATAACCATCTACAACAAAAGATAACTGAAACCCTTGCTAGTCAAGGGTTTTTTCGTTTTTAGATCAATTTTCATTTTTCGACTTTTTTGGCAATTTGCATCAGATTTGTTGCTCATTTGTTGCTCGGATTTTTTGAGCAACATGTCAGCAACAAAATCAGAACGTAAATAAATGTAATTGCACCACCGTGCTCCATGCTGCACCATCATGCACCACGCTGCACCATAACAAACAAATGAAAATGACTGCTAGTAAATACGCTTTTCCCAAAATCTGTGTTTTTTGCCAAGAAGTATTCGTGGCAAGAAAAAGCACCACTCTTTATTGTACAACCTCCTGTGCATCTAAGGCATATAAAGAGAACAAAAGACAGGAGAAAGTCCTGGAAAATAAAGAAGAGATCAAAAGTAAATTGACCGCACCGGTAGTTCAAATTCAAGCAAGGGAGGTCTTGAGTGTTAATGAGGTGAGTTTGTTACTGGGAGTCTCACGATGGACGGTTCAACGCATGCTTAAATCCAATAAAATCCAAAGTTTTACCATCGGAACTAGGCGATTAATCCTCCGTGAAGAATTAGATAATCTTTTTAAAACCAAATAGAAATGAGAGTTACACTTAGAATGCGTCCATTAAAGACAGGCCGAATCAGCCTTTACCTAGATCACTACCCACCAATTGTGCATCCAGAAAGTGGAAAAATTACCCGGTGGGAATACCTCGATATGTTTTTGTTTAGTCCGCCGCGAAATGAAATGGAAAAACGTCATAACCGTGATATGGAAACCATGGCACGTTCGATAGCCTCCACAAGACAGCTTGATAGATTGGCGGGGAAATTTGGGATTAAGCGAAGCTCTCAGTTTGATGACTTCCTCCCATTTTATGAAAAACAAATGAATAAATGGGTGGGCAATCCAAATACTCATGGGGGCTGGGTCGCATCCTATAAAACCTTTGTTCAGTTTTGTAATGGGCACTGTAACTTTGGTGATATCACACCACAGTTCATCAATGAGTACAAGGAATTCCTACAGAAGAAAGCCACTCGAATCAACTCACCTAAAATGCGCATTTCTGCCAATTCATGTTATACTTATTACAACAAACTGAGGGCAACAGTTCGTGAAGCAATGGTATTTGGTCATTTGATCAGTAATCCCTTTGATGCTGTGAAGGGGATCCAACAACCAGAAACCTACCGAGAGTTTTTAACCAAAGAAGAATTGGTTAAACTTTACCATACGGATGCCGGCTCTGATGTATTGAAACGCACCTGTATGTTTTCTGCGCTAACAGGCTTGCGCTTGGGTGACGTCATCAAACTACGAGGAGATCAAATTCAACATTCAGAAGGAATGGGCTATTTCATTCGATTCACACAAAGCAAAACCAAAGGGATGGAGACTTTGCCCATTTCCGATGAAGCTTTGAGTTTACTCGGTGATTTTGAAGTAAACCATGCGCCCATTTTTGGGGAGTATCAGTTCCAACGTGACTATGCGAATTTGAATAGTTGGTTACTCAGAGCTGGAATTCGTAAAAAGATCACCTTTCATAATTTCCGTCATACGTTCGCGACCTTACAACTAGCGGAAGGAACCGATATCTATACCGTTTCAAAATTACTTGGGCACAAGCATATTCATACCACTCAAATTTATGGTAAGGTGATGGATACAACGAAAACAAAAGCAATGAAAAGTATTCAA
>CANHMH010000127.1 GCA_947461635.1 Flavobacteriales bacterium
AACCATAAATCCATTTCTGTCTTAGTAAGCTCTTTTTCGATAGGGAAGAGCATTTGTTGGCTCTCCAACGCTTGATGAATGAATTTTCCGATTAACTCCGTATATAAAATGCGCCATTTTGCGCGTTTCACGTCAATCACTAAAAGTCCGGATTTTGTTGGTGAAAAAACATAACGGTCATGAATCATGTAATTCCCAACTTGTTGTTCTTCCTGAAATCCGATTGTTTGCGTAGATATAACACCTTGTCCAGATGTTTCTTCTTCTATTTGATAAAATTGTTCCCAATCAGCTGGACTTGGCATTGCTTGTCCGAAACCTTCGTTTTTTAGCGCTGTCGAAAATCCATTTCCTGTTGATCCACCCGAAGATTTTTGAGTCTGAAATGGGTTAAAGCTCGGGTCTACCAAGATTTGCGGTTCTACCGGCTCTGTTTTTCGAAAGGAACTCGGAACGTCAAAAGTAGTTTCAGTTTCAAAATCAAGCGTAGGGAAAATATTGTGTTTCCCAAGAGCTTGACGCACACTACTCAAAAGAATGGAGTAAATGAAGCGATCTTCTTCAAATTTGATTTCAGTTTTTGTTGGATGTATATTGACATCAATCTTTGCAGGATCAACATCCAAATAGATGCAATAACTTGGATAATGTTTTTCACTTATCATACCGTCAAACGCCTTGACAATGGCATGGTGAAAATAGGAGTCTTTAAAAAAGCGATTGTTCACAAAGAAAAATTGCTCCCCTCTGGTTTTTTTTGCGGCATCTGGTTTTCCAAGATATCCTTTAATAGAGACAATATTTGTTTGCTCCTCAATTGGAACAAGTCTTTCATTACTGTTTCGACCAAAAATACTGGCCACACGCATGCGAAGCACTCCAGCTTGGAGTTGGTAAATTTCTTGACCGTTGTGATGTAAACTGAATTTAATATCGGGGTGAGCCAAGGCAACACGCTCAAATTCATCGCGGATGTGTCCGAATTCTATGCTTTCAGATTTTAAAAAATTTCTTCTAGCTGGAACATTGTAAAAAAGGTTTTTCACCTCGAAAACAGTTCCTTTCGAACAGACAATTTGCTCGTTAGTTTTAATTGTATTTCCTTCCACTTCTATGAGTGTGCCTGTGTCAGTGCTTTCTTTTTTTGTTCGAAGGCTCACATGGGCGATGGATGCGATGGATGCCAACGCTTCCCCGCGAAATCCTTTTGTTTGCAGGCGAAATAAATCATCTGCTGTTTTTAATTTACTCGTGGCGTGTCGCTGAAAACATTTCACAGCATCTTCTGGATTCATGCCATCTCCGTCATCGACCACTTGAATCAAAGTTTTACCTGCGTCCTTTATATGTAATTGAACGAATTGTGCTCCTGCATCGATGGAGTTTTCCATGAGTTCTTTGACAACAGAAGCTGGACGTTGAATCACTTCACCCGCGGCAATCTGATTGGCAATGTGTTCTGGAAGAAGTTGGATAATACTCATAGTTTGACAGGGATGAAGTTTGTTAATTCAATCCCGACACAAGAAGTTAAAACAGCCTGAAGATTTGGATAATTTGTTCGCATCGTTACTTGCAAAAATAACGATAATCCACGGGAATTTTCTCCCTCTAAACGAACTTAAACGTTTTTTTTACATTCGAACAATTGTCCCGCGGTATTCACCTTTCTCACCTTGGACAGGATGTTGAATCACAACCTTCCAAATGTATGCCTTATTTCCAGGAACTAATTTGCCGTCTCTACGATCAATTCCGTCCCAAGCATTATTGGCGTCCGTGGTTTCGTAGACAAGTCCACCATTATCTGGATCTAAAACAATCAACCTGAATGGTGTTTGACGAATGGTTAATGCATACGGCATAAACGTGTTGTTTCTACTATCCTGCGATTGCGGATTAAATGCATTCACAGCCAGAAGATTGTAGTCAGATGGAATCTGAATCATTTCTTTTTCTTTCGCGACACAACCGTTACTTCCAGTTGCTTGCACTTCAACGATGGCATAACCTTTATCGAATGCGAGTAATTCAACAGATTTACCTGAATTCGTATTCAAAACATTCGTGGAATGCCATGTGATTTGTCCATCACTCGACTCGGCCTGAATGCTCATTTTAGGTAATCCATCTTCGTAATTCAACGTGCGATCAGAATTGATGTTTAAAGTTGGAGTTGCGCTAACGTTAAAACTTCCAAATTCTTCAAATTGTCCATAAGGTCCAGTATTAGCTGTTAACATTACTTTTCCTGGTTCCGTTAATTTCAATGAAATGCCTTCGTTGTAAGAAAAATGAAGTTCTTTTCCAGCATAGTTAATCATTCGTTCATGGTGCTTATCTGCTTCCAATTGTAACGTTTCACCTTGACATCTATTTTTGAAATCAATGATTGCAACTCCTCCGTTATAGGAAGGTGTTGGTTCTATATTTTGAAGAACTGGCTCACTGAGTCCAATCAAATCCATATCAGTTAAAATAGGTGGAATCGAATGAGGGATAAGTTCCGAACTATTGCTCATCGGTTTCAAACTTTCGAATACTTCTGGATCTCCAGTTGTTGTCGTGATCTTTTCCGTTAGGAAAGTTGTACTATTTGACGTGTTTTTAGCAGTTTGATGTTCGATTTTTGAAGCAGATTTAACTGAGTTCGATTCTTTTTGAATTGTTTTTGTCTGACTTGATTTTTGCTTATTTGTTTTTTCATTAGGAAGAACAAAAAACGCCATAATTCCAATAGCCACAACAAAGGCAGCGGGCCATTTGATCTGTGTTGCCTGATACCATTTTTTAGCGCTCAATTTTTTATTCAAGGATTCCCATGCTTTTGCATCGTAGGGAAACTCGAAATCATTCAAGGCCTTTTTAAAGCTATTTTCTAAACCATCTTTCATTTGTCGATGTTTACAAATTTTTCATTTAATATGCGTTGAAGGTTCATTTTTGCCTTCGCCAAATTGGACTTTGAAGTTCCTTCACTGATACCCAAAAGTTCAGCGATTTCTTTGTGTGTGTGATCTTCCAAAACAAACAAGTTAAAAACAGTTCTGTACGCTGGAGAAAGTTTCGCAATTGCTTCCATGGCTATTTCAGCTTTTAAATCAATTACATCTAGTTCCTCTCGCTCCACTAATTCATCACGAGCCGCTTGTTTAAAGTCGGTGTCTTGGTCACTCAAAAATGGATTTCGTTTGGCTTTTCGAAGGGCGTCTATCGCTGTATTTGCTACAATGCGACGAATCCACCCCTCTAATGAACCTTTGAAATCAAAAACCTCCAATTTGTCAAAGACCTTTAAAAATGCCTCTTGCAGAATCTCTTGTGCTGAGTCGCGATCAGACATGTACCGCAGACAAACCACCATCATTTTTCCGTAAAATTGCTTAAATAACGCCTCCTGCGAACGTCGTTCGCCACGGATGCATCCCTCCACAATTTCTTTTAAATGATTCTGATTCTCCAATTTTCAACAAGTATAAAACGTCGCTAAGATACGTCGGTTGCCTCGTAGAATAAATAAAATGGAAAAATACGTCCAAAAAAACTAAATTTTCCTCAAATTCACTAAATTCGTGTCGCTATTAAGCAAGTACGAACTAATACAAAGATCAAATGAAAGTAACCGTAGTAGGTGCAGGTAATGTAGGTGCAACCTGTGCAGATGTGTTGGCACAAAGAGAAATCGCTAACGAAATTGTTTTATTGGATATTAAAGAGGGTTTTGCCGAAGGCAAAGCGCTCGATATTTGGCAGACATCTCCTATTAATTTGTACGATTCACGTACGATTGGATCCACAAATGATTACGCTAAAACAGCGGATTCTGACGTAGTTGTTATTACTTCAGGTTTGCCTAGAAAACCAGGAATGTCTCGTGACGACCTTATCGCTACCAATGCTGGTATTGTTAAGACCGTGACAGAGAACATCGTGAAGTATTCACCAAATGCGATCATTGTTGTTGTTTCTAATCCATTAGACGTGATGACATACTGTGCATATTTGAATGCAAACACGGATCCAAGCAAAGTATTTGGAATGGCAGGTGTACTTGATACAGCGCGTTACCGTGCATTTTTAGCAACGGAGTTAAATGTTTCCCCGAAAGATATTCAAGCGGTATTGATGGGTGGACATGGTGACACAATGGTTCCACTTCCTCGTTACACCACTGTTGGTGGTATTCCAGTAACAGAATTGATCGAAGAATCTAAATTGAACGAAATCATCGAGCGCACGAAATTCGGTGGTGGTGAAATCGTGAAATTGTTAGGTACTTCAGCATGGTACGCTCCAGGAGCTGCTGCAGCTCAAATGGTGGAAGCGATTGTACGCGATCAAAAACGTATCTTCCCAGTTTGTGCTTGGTTACAAGGAGAGTATGGAATGAACGATATCTACCTAGGTGTACCAGTGGTACTTGGTAAAAACGGTATTGAGAAAATCATCGAATTACAATTGAACGACGCAGAACGCGCGCTTTTAGTAGAGTCAGCAGAAGCAGTTAAAAGTGTGATGGAAGTTTTGGATAACATGATTGCAAACGCATAAGTCCAATTCAACGAAATAAAAAATGCGGGTCAAGATTGACCCGCATTTTTTTTTCGAATATTTTTAATTCATTTCGATGGCGCCAATATCTGGCGGATTGTTTCGTGGATTTCCCTGGATATCAGTCACCACACTTGTGTTGATGCCATTCCCCTGTAAAGCTGAATTGCTACCAAAAGTAAAATCGAATTCTGTTGGATTCGTGAAAAGAGGCGTGCCATTCCATAATACACTGGCATCGTAAAAAGCGTCCGTGTAAATTTCCTCTGATTGCAATAAGGTATTTTTAAAATCAAAGTTTAACACAACTCCAGACATTTGAATCGTATCCATAGCGAATTCTGTTGTTTGATTTCCCGCCACAACACAATTATACAATTTTCCTTCATTTATCGAGGAAACATACGTCTGACCCGCTGCATTATCCGTGTAATGATTGCTAATTCCAACAGCTGGATTCGTGGAACTTCCATAACCCAGAAGATTGCAATGATTGAAATTGAAATCTCCTCCCTGAAGGACAAACAAGGCATGTGTTCCGTTTTTTGCGATGATGCAATTTTCAGCCTTTACCCTTGCTCCAGCAAAAATGAAGACACCATAGCGCGCTTGATTTTTGATTATCGTGTTGGTCATCGTGAGTGTGTAATCACTGTTCGTTGGATCTTCGTCGTACAAGTGAACACCAGATGTTCCGTTTTTGATAATTGCGTAGTCAATGTTACATGGACGCGCTTGTTGAAAGTAAATGCCGTAAAATTGTCCACTGACATTCTGATAATCTTGTTCTAATCGATCTCCTTGAATGACCACTTCATTGCCTAGCGTTCCTTGAATGTTTAAGGTCGATTTATACACGTACAAAATGGCGTTTTTGTGCATGTAGATGTTTGTTCCTGCTTGAATGTTTAATGTTTTTGCTGAGTCAATGGCGGCATAACCATAAATAACATGTGGTTTGTCGTTTGGCCAGATTCCTTCGTTCAAATCCTTGTAATGAAAATACGCGTCTTGTCCCCAAGCGGCAAGTTTCACGTATTGGTTTTTTTCGTTGGACTTAAACCTTATGGAATCTTCAATGATCATGGGTAAATTCGCTCCGTTTGGATCCAAAGTGACTTCGACAAAAACAAATAAACTATCTCCACTTTCGATGTAAAGGTCTTTGATTGTGGTTCCTTGCAGTCCATCAACATTTATGGAAAACTTGGAATTCGTTCCCCCCATTAATTCGATTTCGTCAATCTTTATTGTTTTGGAGTCCTTGTTGTAGATTTTAAATTGTTGTGTCGTTGATCCGATGGTCGTGAAAACCGTATCAAATACAACCGTATCCTTAGAAAAACTTAGGTTGTTTTTGGAAAGAATAACATGTTTTCCACATGAGCTTGTGCTCAAGGTGAAAAGAATGAGTAAGCAAGCAAAAATGGTAGAAAAGAATAATCTCATGT
>CANHMH010000128.1 GCA_947461635.1 Flavobacteriales bacterium
ATTGAAAAAAACGCTGATCAATCTAGTTTTTGCGGATTTGGACACAATGTTCATGCAAAAGGATTTTATCAATTCAAGTCACGAAGGACAAAGATCAATGAAGACCCATCGCAGGATCGATTTAAGGTGTTTCAAAAGAAACAGAACAGCCAATAGCGATCAACTTTAAAATGCGCTGAAAAGAAATTTTACCATATCAAATTCAACACAATGTTTTAACTTCGAAAGAAATACTTGAATCAAAGAAACAGAATAAAACATGAAAAAACAACTCTTACTTGCCGCAAAAACCACAGGGATTGTCTGTTTGATTTGCATCGCAACCACCTTATTGTTTTTGATTTCAGTCGCCATTAATTTAGGTGGCCTAGCGTATATTTTATTTTACAATCCTTTTGTTAGTGCGTTGGTTCATGCGGATTTTTCACATTTGGCTTACAATATGCTCATGCTCTTTCTTTGTTTGATTCCTGCTATCCATGATGAATTCAAACCAAAGAAAATCGTTTCGGTAGCCACTGTTTTAAGTTTGCTTTTTTTTCCATTCATTCTATTCCAGATTAGTTTGCCTGTTATTGGAATATCTATGTTTACATATTACTTACTGAGCAGAATTGTCTTTAGTCGGAAAAAATATTTTTGGGTTTACCTTGCCTTGTTTATGACCTTGTTGATCGGGGAAATGACACTCATCCAAAGTGATGATGGCACTGCGCATTTCGCACATATTTTCGGTGCTATAATGGGGGCGATTTCTACTCGGTATTTCCCGAGATTATTCAGAACGAGTACGCTGAAACAACTCACTGCACAAAACGTTACTGAAGCTGAAATTATGGATTTAATGGAAGTGGAAGAGCTTGAAGTTGGGAAGGAGGAGTAACATCGATGTGCTCGTTTGCCATCCTGCGGATTCTAAACACATAATGTAAGTACTTTATCTGAAATCACTGTGATATTCCGTAGAAAAACGGTTCACATTATACTTAACTTTACCACTCATAAATCGTTTGAATGGAGAAGTATTTCTATAAGTTAGTAAGCAACATCGACTTTGTTTGGAAAATCAAAATCCACAATCAAGACCCGTACAGACAGGGGGAAATGGATTTTGGTCATTATGTGTGCAACCAGCGTGTTTTTAATCCATCAATTTTTGAAAGCTTAGCAGATTTTGAACAAAGAGAATTCTTAAGTGAGTACAAAGAAATAGCAGTGGATCTACTTAACGACGAGAACTGCTATTTTGATCATACCATTGGACTTCTACACACAAATGATTATTGGACAAACCTTCATGCACATAGACACGTGCATTGCTTGGGAAAGATTGTTCCTATTGTATTTGGGAATAGCGAGGATAAAGTGAGTTTAATCTCGAACAAAGACCGAGAGCGCTTCCTTAAACTAATGGCGTGCGGTTCAGAGGTTGGACAAGCGATTTACATTGCCGCACACGAGTATTTTAAATCCTTGTGGGAATTTGACGATCATTTTTCCAAAAGCAATTTAGATACAATGGAATCTTTTCTGCCAACTCTTGAACTTAAAGCTATTTATTTAAGACAAGAAAAAGACGGAGAAATCGATACAGCTTGCGTGGTTTTTCGTCCTTCTTGGGATCCTGAACACGGATTGGCAATCCTGATTAACCTAGATTCGAAAGAAGTGACTTTGTACGAAGATTGAAATTTTCTTACCCTGACGCTACAATAAATCAGTTGCGTTTTTTCCTTCCCAAACACCCTCAAACTTATACGGGACGAATCGGGCGAACATTTCTTCCTTGTACCAATTGAGTTTTCTCGTCATCGTCACCACTTCTCTGTGTTTGGTGTTAGAGTAGGCATAATCCATCATTTCTTTTTGTGTTTTCCAAATACTAATGGTTGCCTGCTGAATTAATGGCCACTCACCAATGCCAATCGACAAGGCGAGTCCATCGTAGCCCTCTAAACTTTGACTCACCGAACTTACCCTACTCCAGAAGGACCAAAGTTTGCGAAAACGAATGCGCGCTCTCGTCAAGACAACTATGGGTTTCTCGGGATCTAATTGCGCATTTTTTTGAAATGGTTGGATTCCGTCCCATAATCCGTGCGCTTCCGCTGGATGTAAATACGCTGTAAAATGCTCGCAGCTTCGTTTTTTGTATTCGCTAAAAAAAGGATGTTGCTGAAAAAAATCATCCGCATGTCGCTCCGTTTCCCACACACAAAAGAGTACATAAGTCCCGAAATTCGGCACAGCACTAAAGCCATTTTTCGCTCCGGAGCCTAATATTTTATAAAAAGTGAGTCCAGCGACCGTGTTTAAGTATTGCTTTCCAAGTTGCATTTGTTTAAACGCCCACCATTTATTTGAAAAGGTTTCTACTTTGAAAAAGGTACTGGTTGTAATTTGACTCACGGAATGATGTTTGGGGACGATATTTTTATCTTTAGCAAAATCGACAATTCTTGCATTGTTGCATTGACCATTCGCAAGTGGAAAAATAGTCATTTATTCTCGGTTGAAGTATGGGATTAGAAAGTTTTTTGGTTTGTATGAAAAAGTGCATTTTTTCCGCACAGATGACTTTTAAACTCTGTACCGCTGGATTTACAATCCTACTGAAACCAAACCCACGAAGTGAACATAGTTTTTCCTTTTTTCTTTTTCCTTCCACTTTTTGTCCGATAATCGGTCCGATAATCGGACCGATAATCGGACCTCCAACAACGGACATCGATCATCTGACATCGGTCATCGGAAAACGAAAAACGAAAAACGGACATCGAAAAACGAAAAACAAACCTACTCCTCCACCAAAACCGCCTCCAAATTACTCATCACCAAACTCTTATTCGCCTCTGGATCGTACTTTAAGCTAAACAAGTCCTTTCCTTCGCTGTATTCGAAATGATGAGTCAAGGTATTTGCGCAATATAAGAAATAGAGATCGTAGCCTTCGCGTGCGCGTTTCGCATGGACCACATACATATAGCGATCGTCAGAGGGATTGACAAAATAAGCAGCGAAAAAGAGGTTTTTTCCTTTGTTGAAGATCAAGTTCTCAGAAGGAAAACGATGGGCTTTAATTACCGAAAGGACTGTTTTTTTAACTTCAGCTTCTTTTTCTAAATGAACGAAGTAATTTCCAGCGCCAATTTGAATGTAACCATCTTCCATCAATTGGAACTGATATTGTGCAAACAGTGGACTTCCCATGATCCATAGAAATCCAACTAAAATGAGGTTCGTTTTCATGTGCATTGATTTTAAGTGCTTATTAGTTCTTTTTCTTATTTCTATTCGGTGAAACATCCATGACGCTTGGATCATAAAGGACGGAAATACGTGCATCTGGCTCATTGACATCGTAGAAATAACGGTAACGGTTTTCCATGTAGTAACAAAACACATGGTAACCTGAAACATTATTCTTGCTGCCACTAATGCAATGAATGATGTAAACAAATTCACTATTTTGTGGATCTTCGATGGCAACATTCAAGAATAAATTAGCGCCTTTTTGAAACGCTACATCCCCTTTTAAATTGTTATCGTTTAAGATTTCAGCAATGTGCCGTTTGACATCCACATCCCTGATCGTGAATAAATAAAAATTTCCTTTTCCGAATTCTTCGAAACGTTGCATGGACTTCCACTGCGCATTCGCCCAGTTTGACAAGACCAAACATATGACCAGTAACTTTTTCATCGTAGTTGTTTTTGAGGGTGAATAAAAGAGAAGCTTCTTTTTGATAATGTCATGAAGCCTTATTGGTTACATGAGTGGAAATAAATAATATTACCCTTGTTTTGTTACATATATTTAGTTTTTTACCCTTGTTTTGTTACAAATATTTTGTTTTTTTACCCTTGTTTTGTTACATATTTTTATAATATTACCCTTGTTTTGTTACAAATATTTTGTTTTTTTACCCTTGTTTTGTTACATTTGACATTCATATGAATGAAGAATGAACATAGAAAGACACGTTTTAAAGGAACTATTGAACTGGAAAACCACATCCGATAGGAAGCCCTTGATTTTAAGAGGAGCAAGACAGGTTGGGAAAACGACGCTTATTCATCAATTTGCAAAAAGCTACAAAAATAAGATCCTACTTAACTTAGAAATGAACGAAGACAGAAGGGTTTTTACAGATTTCGATCATGTAAATAATGTCGTTGAATCATTATTTATCTCACATAACATTCCAACATCCGAAAAACGAGATACACTTATTTTTATAGATGAAATTCAGGAATCCCCAGAGGCGATAGCCATGTTGCGTTATTTCTATGAGAAAGAACCGGACATTCATATTGTTGCTGCAGGATCACTGCTCGAACATACGATGCGAAAAGTGAATAGTTTTCCAGTAGGGAGGGTAAATATGTTGTATATGTTTCCCGTAAATTATCCTGAATTCCTTGGTGCCAATAAAAAAACTGCCGCCCTGGAGCAGCTAAATACAGTTCCCATCAATGAAGTTGCACATCAAACTTTATTAGATTTATTCAATCGCTACGCCATTATTGGCGGAATGCCTGAAGTTGTTCGGGAATATGTTAAATCACAGAGTATTGCTGATTTGACTTCCATTTACGAAAGCATCTGGGAATCGTATAAAGAAGATGTTGTTAAATATGCAGCAAATAATTCAGAAGCTCGAATCATCAGACACATCATGTCTACTGCTCATCTGGGTTTGGATTCACGCATTAAATTTCAAAATTTCGGGAATTCGAATTACCGTTCAAGGGAAATCGGTGAAGCATTTCGAAATCTTGATGACGCCAAGGTAATCCAACTCATTTACCCAACAACCGATACATCCCCTCCTATTCTACCGGATCTTAAAAAAGCTCCAAGACTTCAATTTCTAGACACTGGACTATTGAATTATGAATTAAACATTCAAGCTGAAATGCTTGCGATGGAAGATCTGAATCATGCGTACAAAGGAGCAATCATTCCACATTTAATTGCACAGGAACTAATGTCAATAAATACTCTGAAAGCAGTAAAACCGATATTTTGGGTACGCGAAAAAACCCAATCTTCAGCTGAAGTAGACCTGGTTGTTCAATTCAACAAAATGGTCATTCCCATTGAGATAAAATCAGGAAAAGAAGGCAAACTGAAATCACTGCATCAATTTGTAGAAGAATCAGCTCATCCATATGCTGTTAGAATGTACGCGGGTACGTTTAGCATCGAAGAACATTCAACAAAAAGTGGTAAAAAATACTATTTAATGAATATGCCGTATTACTTGTCCACCAAACTCACTGAATATTTAAGTTATTTCGTTTCTAATTATAATTGATTTAAAGGAGGTCAAATAAACTTCAAAGATGATTGCATATCGAAACTCGTTTGAATACTTGCCCAACCCAAATAATACGATTCTTATTATGTTAAAATTTTAACTTCCCGCAAGCGGATGTGGTTTTCATCCCCTGAAACTTCTAGTATGCGCTTCTTCGCTTGTGCTACTGCTGCAGATTTTCCATCTTGGATTTGAAACGAACGTCCGCCATTGTTGGGAAAAGATCCTTCAGGGAAAGATGCCCACCATTCCTTCGTACGTGCTTCCGCGCACCAGAAGAGCAACATGGGAGCGCCGAACATTACTTTGCGGGAAATCCACGCATTGAATAATTTATCCTGCCAAATCAAGTGAACATGTTTGTAAAAATCCCCTTCGGTTTTCCAGCTGATGGAACTTTCTTTGGGACCGATGCTCAACTCAAAAGCTTCATCCGGCGTATCTGTGGACAATTCCACGAATCGATCCGTATCTAAAAAAGTTAAGAATTGTATTTCAATAAGCGTATTCATGGCGACTAATCTTCTTTCGTTTATGTCATGGTTCATTCATCGTTTCCTATCACAGCAACTTCATCGAAATGGC
>CANHMH010000129.1 GCA_947461635.1 Flavobacteriales bacterium
GGGTATGTCAGATAAAGTAATTTATGTAATGTATGACGACGACGAGGCATTGAAAGACAGTGCAAAAAAACTCGTTTCGAAAGGCGTCAAAATTTCTGAAGTGTTTTCTCCATTTCCAATTCACGGTATTGATCCGATAATTGGGATTAAGAATACACGTCTAGGAATCATGGCTTTCTTATATGGTATAACTGGATTAACAGTTGCTACTCTGGGAATGCGCTATTTTATGGTAACCGATTGGCCAATGAATATTGGTGGTAAACCGAATTTTAGCTACTTAGACAATATGTTGGCGTTTGTTCCAATTACATTTGAGTTCACGGTATTATGTGCTGCCCATGGAATGGCGATCACGTATTTATTGAGAAACAAAACCTTACCTGGAATGCCTGCTCAAAATCCAGATCCACGTACAACAGACGATAAGTTTGTGATGGAAATTCGTTTGAATGAAAATCATGGAATTTCTGAAGCAGAATTGGATGAAATGTTGAAGGAAACAGGATTCTTCGAATTAGATAAAAAGGAAATTAATTAAGAAACGAACGTAAGATGAAAAGAAATGTATTTGCAATCATAGGTACGTCTGCGTTAACGTTATCATTATTGATGCTAAATTCTTGTAAATCCGATGCTGATAGTCCCGGATTAGAATACGCACCAGATATGTACCGCACGCCATCTATTGAACCATACGTTGATTATGGTGAGGTTAGAGGACGCATAGATGAATCGAAAAAAGTAAAATTATCCGCTAGAATTCCAGCAAGAAATACAATACCTTACTACGGAAAGGATACCTCAGAAGTGAAATTAATGCTTCCTTATTTCAGAAAACCAAATGTGGCGTTTAGACAAACGCATGGTTTATATGGATTTGATGTTTCTCTTGCAGATGAGTATGCATTGGCGGCGGCTGATAAAAATCCATTGTTAATCAATGCGAAGAATGCAGAAAGTCTTTTAACGAAAGGAAAAGAATTGTTTACAGCTATGTGTCAGCACTGTCACGGAGAAAAAGGTGATGGAATGGGTCCTATGGTTCTAAGTAAGGCGTATGAAGGAGTTGTTCCTAATTATGCCAATTTAGCTAACTTATCCGACGGACAAATGTTTTATTCCATTTATTATGGTAAAGGAATGATGGGTTCGCATGGTTCACTTCTTTCTAAAAAAGAAATTTGGACGCTTATTCATTACGTTCGTCAATTCCAGAATAAGGATTACGGCAAATTTGATGCAAGTGGAAAACCTGTTATGTCTGCTGTAGTTTCTGATACAACAGCTGTTAAACCATAAACGATTTAAGAAATGGAATTTCAAATAACCAAAAAAGCAAAAAATGTAACCTTCGGACTCATGGGAGTTGGATTGTTATTGACCATCGTCGGAGTGTTCATGAACATGGGCGATCATCATTTCTTAACACGTTTTCTAGCAAGTGGATTAATCAGTGGATTCTTCTTTTTTGCACTTGGATTAGGAGCATTATTCTTCCTATCACTTCAATACGCAACTGAAACTGGATGGTACGCATCTGTGAAAAGAGTCATTGAAGGAGTAGCAGGATTTATTCCTTACGGAATGGGTGTTCTAGGACTAGTTTTATTAGTGATTACCTTGAACCACGGAGCACACATCTATTTATGGATGGACCTGAAGGTTGTGGCGCACGATGAAATCATCCAAGGAAAAGCAGCTTACTTGAATCCAATCTTCTTTTGGATTAGAACAATCGTTTATTTTGCAACCTACATCATTTTCTTACGTGGTTTCCAAAAGAGATCAGCTGAAGAGGATCGTATTGGTGGAACAGACATTCACTTCCAGAATTACAAAAAAGGAGCAATGTTCCTTGTGTTCTTTGCGGTGTTTAGTTCAACATCCTCTTGGGATTGGTTGATGTCAATTGACGTTCACTGGTTCTCTACACTTTACGGATGGTATACATTCGCAGGTATGTGGTGTTCAACAATGGTTGTATTAGTATTGACAACTTTATACTTGAAGAAATTGGGTTACCTGCAAAAAGTAAACGACTCACACATTCACGATTTAGGTAAATGGACATTTGCCACATCATTCTTGTGGTCTTACTTGTGGTTCTCTCAATTCATGTTGATCTGGTATGCGAATATCGGTGAAGAAGTAGCTTACTACATGACTCGTATTGCGAACTTTAAAGTATTGTATTTTTCGATGTTCATCATCAACTTTGCTTTTCCAATGTTGATCTTGATGTCTAGAGACGCGAAGAGAAATGCCGGTATTTTAACATTTGTAGGTATGGTCATCTTAACTGGACACTGGTTGGATGTGTACATCATGGTTTCAGCAGGAACCTTAGGTGCAAACGCACGCATTGGAGCATTAGAGATTGGTATGGCTTTATTAATGTTAGGATTCTTCGCATTCACTGTGTTGAAAAACTTGACTAAATCGCCTTTAACACCTGTTAACCATCCATTTTTGGATGAAAGTATTCACCACGAAATTTAATTTATACAATCGTTAAAGCATCATGGAAAATAAATTAATCATATTAATCGTCATCATTCTCGGAGCAATCGCTATTGCTCAATTGGTTCGTGTGTACGAAATTTCAGCTAAGTTGAGAAAGAATGGAGAACATGAAGTCACGAATAGAGATAATCGCTTAAATGCGCGATTAATGCTAGGCTTTATGATCGCATTATTCATTGGTTTCATCTATTTAATGGCCGCTTATGGTTGGACCGGAAGAGGAGAAGCTGCATCGGTAGAAGGAAAAGAAACAGATTGGTTATTAAATCTGAATTTCGTCATTGTGATCTTGATTTTCTTTTTCACCAACTTTTTATTGTTCTTCTTCACATTTAAGTACGTAAGAAAACCAGGTGTAAAAGCATTCTATTATCCACACAATAACAAGTTAGAGATGATTTGGACAGTAGTTCCGGCTATCGTTTTAGCTGTAATCATTATCTTAGGTTTACAAACGTGGAATGATCTTGTTGCGCCAACGGACAAAGAGGCAATTCGTATTGAATTATTCTCTAAACAGTTTGACTGGACGGCCCGCTATGCTGGACAAGACAATACGCTTGGAAAATACGACTATAAATTAACAACAGATAAAAATGAGTTAGCCTTGTTAACGAGTAACACCATTGATTCTGCGATAAACAACATGTTAAATGGGATAAATGGTATCAGTCGCATTCAGAAATTGTTGAATAACAGGGATACCATCTTTAATGATTCAACATCGACCGCACTTCGCACTGAATTATCTAGAAAAGAACGATTGTACCGATTGTTAGCTCAAATGAAGGCAAACCATAACAAAAAATTGGATGCTTCAGCTTGGGATGATATTATAGAAGACACCTTGGTTTTGTGTAAAGGTCAGCAGTATGAAATTTCATTAAGAGCTAAGGATGTAATCCATTCTGCTTTCTTCATGCACATGCGTGCACAAATGAATGCGGTTCCTGGTATGCCAACGCGAATGAAATTCACACCTTCATTGACAACAGAGGAAATGCGTAAGTCTAAAAACAACCCTGCATTTAATTATACCTTAATGTGTAACAAAATTTGTGGAGGTGCGCATTACAAAATGAAAATGATAGTTATTGTAAAAGACAAAGCAGCATACGATGCTTGGATGAAATCAAAGAAAAAAGAAACATTCAAGGATAAATATTTCCCTGCACCAGCAGCACCAGTTGCAGCGGACACAACAATGACAAATTAAGATTCGTATAATATTTTAAATTAACTAAAATGGCTTCAGTAGCACACGAAGGACACGGACACGATCATCACGGTGAACACCATCACCACGAGGAGAATTTTATTTCAAAATACATTTTCTCTCAAGATCACAAAATGATTGGAAAGCAGTTTTTAATGACAGCTGTCTTTATGGGATTGGTAGCAATGATCTTGTCTATCTTGTTCCGTATTCAACTGGCTTGGCCGGGTGAAAGTTCAGATTTCTTATCTTTCTTCTTAGGAGAGAGATGGGCACAAAATGGTGTGTTAAAAGAAGACATGTATTTAGGATTGGTAACCATCCACGGTACAATCATGGTATTCTTTTTGTTAACAGGAGGATTATCAGGAACCTTCTCAAACCTGCTTATTCCATTGCAATTAGGAGCAAGAGACATGGCGTCAGGATTCTTGAACATGTTATCGTACTGGTTCTTTTTCCTTTCATCATTGCTTATGTTGGTTTCTTTATTTGTTGAGTCAGGACCAGCAATGGCAGGATGGACAATTTATCCTCCACTTTCAGCATTGCCACAAGCAGTATCTGGATCAGGTTTAGGAATGACACTTTGGTTATTCTCCATGACAATCTTTATTGCTTCGTCCTTAATTGGTTCATTGAATTACATCGTAACAGTAATCAACTTACGTACACAAGGAATGAGCATGACAAGAATGCCATTGACAATCTGGGCCTTCTTTGTAACAGCAATCTTAGGTGTATTATCTTTCCCAGTTTTATTATCAGCAGCGTTGTTGTTAGTAATGGATAGATTGGCGGGAACATCATTCTATTTATCCGACATCATCGTTGGAGGTGAAATGTTGGCAAACCATGGTGGATCACCATTATTATACCAACACTTATTCTGGTTCTTGGGTCACCCTGAGGTATACATCGTATTATTGCCAGCACTTGGATTATCATCGGAGATTATCGCGACGAACGCTCGTAAACCAATCTTTGGTTACAAAGCGATGATTGGTTCCATCTTAGCAATTGGATTCTTATCCTTTATTGTATGGGGTCACCACATGTTCGTAACAGGGATGAATCCATTCTTAGGAAGTGTATTCGTATTTACAACCTTGTTGATTGCGATTCCATCTGCGGTTAAAGTATTTAACTACTTAACGACCTTGTGGAAAGGTTCATTGGTCCTTACACCAGCGATGTTGTTTGCGATTGGATTGGTTTCAACGTTTATTACAGGTGGTGTAACAGGGATCATCCTAGCCGATTCAGCATTGGACATTGCGTTACATGATACATACTTCGTTGTAGCTCACTTCCACATTGTAATGGGAATGTCTGCAGTGTTCGGAATGTTTGGTGGAGTTTACCATTGGTTCCCTAAAATGTTTGGCAGAATGATGAACATGCGTTTGGGTTATGCACACTTCTGGGTAACTTTAATCGGTGCTTACGGCGTATTCTTCCCAATGCACTTTGTTGGATTAGCAGGAGCCCCTCGTCGTTATTACGATTACACAGTATATGCAGAAAATGATTCAGCGACTGCAGATATGATGTTAGACTTAAATGTAGTCATCACGATCTTCGCGATCTTTGCAGCATTAGGTCAGCTTATTTTCTTGTTCAATTTCTTCTATAGTATTTTCAGAGGGCCAAAAGCACCTCAGAATCCTTGGGATTCAAATACATTAGAGTGGACAACACCAGTAGAACACGTACACGGTAACTGGCCTGGTGCCTTACCAGTTGTTCACAGATGGCCATATGACTACTCTAAGCCAGGTGCAGACACGGACTTTATTCCGCAGGATGTTCCCTTAGCAGAAGGTGAAGAAGAGCATTAATCTCTACATATACATACTTTAATCCTGACCTTATCGTCGGGATAGCAAAACCCTGACAGCATCGTCAGGGTTTATAGAATCCTGAAAAAATGCCTATAATATCGGATTTTCTACAAATCTGAACGATTCCTTTATGTTCTTATAATCCTGACAGTAATGTTGGGATTTTTTTTTGGATTTTTACTGGAAAAAGAATGATATAATTCTTACATGTAAACACCAATACTAACAGAATCGTCATGGATTTTACGATCCAGACGGCATCGTCAAGTATTTTGAGGGTAAAAAATGAATTTTCTCCAATTTTAC
>CANHMH010000130.1 GCA_947461635.1 Flavobacteriales bacterium
CTAAAGCGAACATCACGGTGAACATTTCTGAAGGAATTCCTAATGCTTTGTAAATGATTCCAGAATAGAAATCTACATTTGGATATAAGTTTCTTGCTTTGAAGTATTCATCCTCCAAGGCAACCTTCTCTAATTTTTTCGCGATGTCCAATAATGGATCATTCACACCTAATTTTTCCAACACTTCATCACATGCTTTTTTGATGATGTTTGCACGTGGATCGAAGTTTTTGTAAACGCGGTGACCAAAGCCCATCAAACGGAATGGATCTTCTTTGTCCTTCGCTTTCAAGACCCATTTGTCTACATTTCCACCATCGTTGTGGATTTGCTCTAACATTTCAATTACTTCTTGGTTTGCTCCACCATGTAGTGGACCCCAAAGAGCTGAAATACCTGCAGAAACCGTTGAATATAAATTCGCCTGAGAAGAACCTACGATACGAACGGTTGATGTAGAACAGTTTTGTTCGTGATCAGCGTGAAGAATCAATAATGTATTCAAGGCACTTACAACCACTGGATCAACTTTGTAATCTTCCGTTGGCATCGCAAACATCATATACAAGAAATTCTTACAGTAGTCGAATTCATTTTTTGGATACATGAACGGGTGACGAATCGAATTCTTGTATGCCCAAGCTGCTAACGTAGGTAATTTCGCGATCAAACGGTGAATCGTTAAGTTTTTCGCTTCCTTGCTTCTGTTTGGATCCAAAGATTCTGGATAGAAGGTAGCTAAAGATGCAATCATCGAAGAAAGGACACCCATTGGATGCGCTTTAGAAGGATATGCTTCGAAAAATTGTTTCATGTCCTCATGAACCAATGTGTGTTTTTTGATACTATCCTCAAATTGATCCAATTCAGCTTGGTTTGGAAGGTCTCCATAAATGAGAAGATATGCAACTTCAATGAACGAAGCTTTCGCCGCTAATTGCTCAATTGAATATCCTCTGTAATGTAGAATTCCCTCTTCTCCGTCCAAGAAGGTAATCGCACTTTTCGTTGCTCCTGTGTTCTTGTAACCTGTATCTAGGGTAATGTAACCTGTCATATCTCTCAATTTGGAGATATCGATTGCTTTTTCGTTTTCTGTACCTGTTATAATTGGAAGTTCATATACCTTCCCATCAAGTTCGATTTTTGCTAGTTCACTCATTTTTTCTAACGAAATATTTGTTTGGTTTAAAAGTTTTGCTCTAAATTACAAAAGAAACATCGAACTCCTATTGACTCTTCTAAAATAATAACAATTTAATGACAATTTTGGCGAACTATAGGTTTTCCACTATAAAATTCAACATCAATTGAAACAAGTGATTTCTTGTATTACCGCCATAAATTCCATGGTTTTTGTTCGGATAAACAAACAAGTCAAATTGCTTATTAGCTTTCACAAGCGCTGTAATCATTTCCATACTATTCTGATAATGAACATTATCATCTGCAGATCCGTGAATTAATAGATACTTTCCTTTGATATTATCTACATAATTAATCGGTGAATTACGATCGTATCCATCTGCATTTTCCTTTGGAGTACGCATAAATCGTTCTGTGTAGATATTGTCGTAGTATCGCCAATTCGTTACTGGTGCGACCGCAATGGCCATTTTAAATACATCTGCTCCTTTTGTTATTCCTAAAGAAGCCATGAATCCACCATAACTCCATCCCATGATTCCAACGCGACTGGCATCTACAAATGAATTTTTCGAATATTCCTTTACAGCGTTCAATACATCTTCAATTTCCAATTTACCTAATTGTAAATAGGTTGATTTTTTAAAGGCTGCACCTTGGTACATAGTTCCTCGTGGATCCACTTGAAAAACAATGTATCCCTTTTGTGCTAAAAGTTGGTGAAAGAAATAATCATTCCCATCCCAAGCATTTAATACTTCGTTGTGTCCAGGCCCACCGTAAACATTCACATACATCGGATATTTCTTCGTTGGATCAAATCCAACAGGTAAAATGACAGATGCGTTTAATTTTACACCATTCGCGGAAATTTCAATGAACTGTTTCGGAGACAAACGTTCTTTTTTTAGTTTGTCCATAAATGCTTGATTGGACTCTAAAACTCGAACAACTGAACCATCGCTTTTACAAAGGGAATATGCCGGAGCTTGATTCGCATTTGAATAGGTATGAACGAAATACTTCATTCCATTTAGAAATTCCGCTTCATTTGAACCAAGTGTCGCTGTTAAATCGCGTTTATTGTTTCCATCTAATTGAATCGAGTAGATTGATTTTTGAATGGCTCCTTTTTCTGCTGAACTGTAAAATATTTGTTGCGTACTTTCATCAAAGCCAAGAAAATCAATTACATCCCAAGATCCCGATGTGATTTGTTTCACTGAACCATCAAATTTTAATTGAAAAATATGACGGTATCCGTTTTCTTCACTTGTACGCAAAATGGATTGTCCATCTTTCAATATTAATAAGTTGTCATCTATATCCACATAGGTTTGAGATTTCTCAGTGAAGAAGTTTTTACTTGAAACCTTCCCTTTTACAACATCCACCAACCAATAATTCAATTCGCTTTGGTGACGATTCATCGTTTGCACAATCAATTGATTCGATTTTGAAGACCAATTAAGTCTAGGAATGTATTCGTAGTTGCCTAGATTAATTTGCTGTACTTTTTTACTTTCCAAAGAAATACAATGTGCGGTTATAATACTATTCACTTCACCTGCTTTCGGATATTTAAATGTATACTGTTCTGGATAAAGGCCTTCAAACATATCCATGCTAAACTCTGGAACTTCTTTTTCATCAAAACGCAAATAAGCAATGTATTTACTATCCGGAGACCATCCATATGCTTTGGTAATGGAAAATTCTTCCTCATACACCCAATCCGTTGTTCCATTAATAATTTTATTTCGCTTACCATCTGATGTTAATTTTTCCACCTTACCACTAGAGATGGTTTTCACGAAAAGATCATTACCATGTATAAAGGATACTTTTGAGCCATCTGGAGAATATTCAGCCAATGTTTGTGGCGAATGTCCTGGATCAAGTGGACTTAATTTTTGTGAAATTAAATCATATAAGTAATATATAGCCTGAAAACTGCGACGATAAATAGATTCCACATTCGTTAGTAAAAGAATTTTCGTTTCATCGGAATTAAACTCATAATCATCAAATTCCAATTTCTTTCCATCTACCAAAAGTTTTGAGCCATCTAGAACGACTGTTCCTTTATCATTTACATCGTTTAAACTGTATTTGTAGATTGAATTTCCATCCTTCACACTCGTGTAATGCTCTCCATCGTTCATAGACTTGAAGCCACTAATACGTTTTGGACTAAATTCATAATTTTTCCAAATGCGCTCCACCGTCAGGTCTTGAGCGAAAATAAGCGTTGAGAGGAGTGTAAATGCGAAAAGAAGATATTTTTTCATGCGGATTAATTTGAGGTCCGAATTTAAGTATAGTACTTGGATAAAACAACTGTTGAGTTATGCTAACACGGAATTCATGAAAGTTTAACCTGAAAGTTTATTTTTTTTCAAAAAAACCCCTAAATTTGTTTAACTTTTCACGTGTCCTCCTTGATGCATCTATGCTGAAACCACGTGAATAGATAATAACTTCATGACTTTGTAACGACATAAAAAGTTCATGTTGCTTGTTTTTATTGGATTATGAAAAAAATTTTACTGTTTATTACAAGTGTATTAACACTAAATGCAACTGCTCAAAATTGTTCTGAATTATTTATTTCTGAGTACGTAGAAGGATGGTCAAACAACAAAGCCTTAGAGATTTACAATCCAACGGCTAATCCAATTAATTTGAGTGGTTATTTCGTTGCGCGTTATTCTAATGGCGCGACAACAGCAACAGTTGCGAATGCGATTCAATTGTCTGGTACAATTGCCGCGCATGACGTATATGTGGCAGTTTTGGACAAACAAGATCCACTTGGAACCGGACAAGAAGCTCCAATTTGGGATTCATTGCAAGCTCGCGCAGACGGATTTTATTGTCCTGTATACAATACATCAAATTCCTTTTATTGGAATGGGAACGATGCAGTAATGTTGGCTAAAGGTACTTTGCCTTCCACAGCAACGACTTTAATCAATGCAACCAATGTTCCAGGATTCGTTATTGTGGATCTTTTCGGGAAAATTGGAGAGAATCCTGCGAATGAAACAGGAACTTCTTCTGGTAATGATGGGGCATGGTCAACACAGTTTCCTTACAGTACTGGTTTAGGTGTATTAATTACGAAAGACCATTCCATGATTCGTAAGTCAACAGTTGTAAAAGGTTCTACGACAAATCCTTCATTTTTTGATCCATTATTAGATTATGATTCAATTCCACCAGTAATTGTTCGTTTAGATGCAAATGGTGATACACTCTTTGGAACAAGCGGAAATCCTATTTTAGATGGGAACTGGAGTTCACTTGGAACACACAATTGCTCTTGTAATCCTGCAGCAGTAAATGAAAATGAAGTTAGCTCAATAAGTGTTTATCCAAATCCAAGTAATGGATTAGTGAACATCAAAAGCAATGGAAATATTCGTAAAATTCAAGTTTTAAACTCACTTGGACAAACGATCTACACACAAGCAAACATCGGTTCAAAACCAGTTATTTCTTTAGATTTGAGCGATTTCAGCGGTGTTTACATCATTCGAATGACAGATGTTAACGGACAACAATTGATCCGTAAGATTATCTTAAGATAAGTACGGCATTTTATTGTCCTACTCGAAAAACGATGAAATATTTTATCCTTATTCTTTTCGCGTGCTTTGCTGAATGGAGTTTCAGTCAGGCTTCTGCAAAAATCGCTGGTGAAGTCAGTGAAAATGCTACCAATCAACTTTTAAGTGGCGCTAAAATCACGCTTTACAACGACAAAGGTGTGGTGATGAAAAGAGCCATGTCCAATTCACAGGGGATTTACGAAATGACTGATGTGACGTACGGGGATTATTCCATTACGTTTAAAATGATGGGATTTGACTCCATGGTTCAGGAAATTCAAGTTTCTAAACCCATCATTACCGTCAATTTTTTCATCGGTGCTAGTCAAGAATACCGTGAAATCAAAGTCATAGGAAATTTAGCGGGTTCTCAAAATGTACCTGTGGCAGTAACCAAAATACCATTGCAAAAAATTACGGAAGAATTAGGTTCTCGTGATTTACCGATGTTGCTGAATGGAACACCTGGAGTCTATGCTACGCAGCAAGGCGGTGGTGATGGAGATGCAAGAATAAATGTCCGTGGATTCGACCAACGCAATGTTGGAGTAATGATCGACGGAGTTCCAGTGAACGATATGGAAAATGGTGCTGTTTATTGGTCCAATTGGTTTGGATTAGATGCCATTACTGCACAAATGCAGGTTCAACGTGGACTTGGAGCAACTAAAATTGCGATGCCATCCATTGGAGGAACAATTAATATTATCACACAAGGAGTATCCAACAAACCAGGCGGAACGTTTCGCCAAGAATACGGTACTGGTAACTTATTACGCTCTACCCTATCCTATAACACGGGAATGACAAAATCAGGTTGGGGTTTAACTTTTTCTGCGTCTTATAAACAAGCCGATGGTTGGGTTTATGGAACTCCAAGTCAAGGGAAATTTGGGTACATCAAAGTATCAAAGAAAGTAGACAAACATTTAATGACCTTATCCGCATTTGCAGCACCACAAGAGCATGGACAGCGTGCTTACAATCAAGCTATTCAATATTTTGATGAAAGTACAGCAAGAAATCTTGGTGCGCCAATTGATACAAATATGATTTTCTCTGATATGGGCATTCGCTTCAACCAACATTGGGGATATCAAACAAATAGCGACGGAAAAAAAGAAA
>CANHMH010000131.1 GCA_947461635.1 Flavobacteriales bacterium
ATCCCATAATTTAATTCCTGAGGAAGAATGCGTTGTGAAATTCCATTTGGATCAAATCGAACCGTATTTCCATATCGAAGTCCAAAAAAGTATCCAAGCGGTTTGCCAAATAACTTTACTTGGTCCCCAACACTAAAATTCTGTGTGAAGTTCAATGGTGCTTTTCGGTAAACTGTATTCCAATTGTTAGAAAAACCATTCGAATAGTTTGTTCCATTTGGATTAATTAAATTAAATGCTTGTGATGCATATTGTTGATTGTAAGTATTTAATGCATTTTGGTATGCTGCATTGTCATTAACCTGCCCCGCTCCCAATAATCCCAATTGCACCAAGCCCATACGCATATAAGTACTTTCTTCTGGACTCCCATCTTCCCATCCATTTATTCCCAACGATTTGAAATAATCTCCAAGTCCAAGAGCAACCATTTCTTCATAGTTTGTTGGCGCCAAATTCGGTTGAACAATTCGTTCATTTCGGTTTTCTCGTGAACGCAAACCTCCGTCAAAACCCAACCAATCTGTACCACTTCGGTCAGAAGTAATGAAATCTTTAAACGTTGTTTGTGCGTTGTAACCAAAAGATGATTCCACATTCACCGTTAATTTGTCCGGATAATCCTTCGTTTCTACCGAAATGTAAGCTCCAGCCCAATCTCCAGGTAAATCTGGACTCGCGGTCTTTGTGATGATGATGTTATCGACCAAACTGGAAGGAAAGATATCTAGTTTAATGTTATTCGTCAATGGATCCAAAGTTGGTATGCGAGAACCATTTAAGGTCGTTTTTACGTAACGGTCACCAATTCCACGAACAGTAATGAGTCCACCATTTGTCGAAACACCCGAAACACGCGCTACAGCTGCAGTGACATTGGCATCTCCCGTTTTTTTCATCGTTTCCGACGAAATGTAGTCAATCGTTGTCGCTGAATTCAACTTGATTTTCTCCATGTAATAATCGTTGGCTTTCACTTGTTTGATTCCGACCGTGATTTGCTTTTCGTTTTTTGTTGTATTGCGGGGATTAATGGTGATGTTTTTCACCAACACTTCTTTGTCCTTGATTTGAATGGTTTCGATTAAGGTATCGTGCGCAAAATGTGTAAAGCGAACGCGATACAGCGCATTATCCGGAATATTCAAGGTGAAATTTCCATCTAAGTCCGTTTTTGTGATAACCCCTTTGTTCTCCAACAAGAGAATCTTCACCTCCATCACGGATTCCCCGTTTGGATCGGTCACCTTGCCACGGAAAGTACCTTGTGCGTAACTAGTCGAAACACTTAACAACAATAAGAAAAGAAGAATTGGACCGCGCATTATTTTAGTTTTTGATCAATTTACTTGTACTAAGAATCCCGTCTTGAGACATCGTCACTAAGTAAATTCCTGTTTGTAAAGCTGTTGCATCTACATTTGTTACTTGGCTATTGGAGTGACCAGACATTACTGTTTTTCCACTTAAATCAGTTACCGTGTAATCGTAATTTGATTGCGTCATGTTTCCATGTTGACGAATAGCGAATGATTCGCTCGTTGGATTCGGATACACTTGGTAATCCATCGCTAATGCTTCTTGATTTCCAATTTCTTGGAATCCTACACCGCCATTTGGATTGGAATGATAAATTAAACTTGTATCAGTTAATTCGGTTCCAGTTGGTGTATCTGCCACAAATATTTGACTTTCTCCTGGGACAGGAGTCAAAATTTGTACGTTTAACTTAAAACTAAAATCACCATTCGTTGTAAATTGTCCCAACAAAACATGATTGGAAGCAGTAACACCCTCAACACCTCCTAGTGTAGAAATCGCACCATTCGTTGTTGTGAATGTTGATCCTGCTGTTTGATCAAAAATATCTAGTTCATTTGAAATCCCTAAAACACTTGGTGTAACCGGGGTACCTGGCATTAATCCATCTGCTGAATTTGCTCCAGTAATTGGCAAGCCCATTTGAGGATTCGTATTTGCAAGTATTCCTTGTAAATTACCAATAGATCCATCAGTGTCTTCTGTTTTTAATACACCCATTTGTCCGTTGGCAACACCACCCATCGAAATGTATGAGTCAATAAGTGTTGTATTTTTCTTCGTGTTGTTTACACTTGTGCCTTGGTAAACTTTAAATCCAAAATTTGGATCATTATAAAAAGCGGTAGATGTTTCTATGAAAAGTGGGTGTTCAACATTTCCAAAAAGATTGACCACTTTGTAACCTGGTAATAAATTTGCATAAACACGGTACGTTGTTGAACCAACATATAAAGGATGAACAGCACCATTGTTTACAGCATCGATGGAATCTGCTGCATTTGAAATATAAAATTTCTCTACGACAATCCCTTCTAAACCTACTTGTGCAGTTGCTTTAGTAAAAAATCCAGAAAGAACAAGAAAACTAATTGGAAGTATTATTTTTTTCATAGGGTTAAATTTTAATCTGTTTAGTTATTCGATTTTAACGATGGGTGCAAAAACTCGTTTTCAATGGGGTCTTTTGCAACAAATTTTTGCTCTTTACCTTCCGCCGTTCGAAGCAGAAGGTTTAATTCGTAATTTAATTTTCCTTTGGTCGTTATTTGGGCGATGAGGATGGTATTTGAGCCCAAGGAGTCCACTCCACTGACACCTTTGCCCATACAAGCCCATGCGCCATTTTCGATACGGAATGATTTTCCAGAAGTCACCATTCTTAATACATTCAAATTTGAATCTATGTTATAAAGTGTGATATCAGGAATATTGTCAGATCGAAGAAAACCATCGCGCTCTTGCAAGGAAAATCCCATCTCCTTTTTTTGGGACATTAAAAATCCTTTTTCAAAAGGCACAACACTTGTTATGTCCTTCATGGTATCTGCCTCTTTTAAAACGCCAAAATAATTTTCACCAGCTGGACCAATCGTAATCCATGAATCCAATGGCACAATGTTTTTTTTATAGGTTCTCTCCGGAATACGAATCGGATGCTCAGCTCCGTTGTCAATATGATTATAAATGTTTTCTGTTGAATTGATTTCGAGTGGATGTCCAGGAGAACCATAGGCCGCCATAAATCGACAACCCGGCGCCATGTCCACATAGATTCTGTATGTTGTGCTTCCAACAGGAAGTTCTCCACTTAAGTTTTTTTTAGAATTGTCTTTTTTCGTGGATACATAGTATTTCTCCACAATGATTCCTTCCAAAGCATTTTGAGCATACATGCTCACAAAAGTCATGAAGAGGAAAACAAAAAGACTAGTTTTTTTCATGATGCAAGTTTACGGCGACTATATTTTTTCTGGATTAATGGTAAATTAACAATTGATGAAAATCATATTAAGAACATGTGACATTGAATTTATTCTTAATAAGGAATGTTGTTCATTCGATTTAAATTGAATCCAAGTCCTTGTAAATCCTCGTGTAAACAGATCTATTATTCCTTTTTTTTTACAAATTTGAACAAGCTTTATTTCTATCTGTTTCATAATTAAATTAGTACACAATAGATTTGTTCTTATGAAAAAGTTTCTTTTAATCATGGTCGTATTGCTGAATGTGCAACTCAACGCGCAAATCGACAATACTATGTACGGCTTATACCGCATTCTTAATCCAACCAGTGTACAGCTTTCAAGTATTGACCCATTAACAGGGATTATTACACCAATTGGTTCAGCGAATACCCTGAGTACAACCATTAATTCAACGGGTGCTGCATTAAATCCTTACAACATGAGCTACACTTACCAAGATGAGGACTCATGGCTTTCCGTGGATTTGCAAAATGGTGCTGTACTTAACGACGTTACAGTGACACTCCCAAATACCAGTGGTGACTTTAATAATTTTCGCTTCAACACGGCTGATACGAACATGTACGGTCTTTATAGTCAAATACAATATGATCCACTGACCGGTTCATACACCGGTGACATGCGCCTTGCGACCTGTGATCTAACGAATGGGAATGTTTCCATCATTTCGCCGAGCTCCATCGCTCAGAGTTATACGATGACTGGAAGTGCGATTGATCCCTACTTAATGGTTTATTACTTCGAATCAGAAGGAAAGTTTGTCGGACTTGACCTATACAATGGCCAAATTTACAGTGATCCAATGATTACACTCATGGGGAATGGAATTACGTTTGATAATTTCGCCTACAGTTGTGCCGATACAACCATGTATGGACTCATCATGGAAAACGGTGTGAAAGCTCTTGGAAAAATAAATGTTTCGACTGGTGTAGTCACGCAACTTCCTACACTACTCAATTTTGATAACTATATCATGAACTCAGGAGGAGCAATTGACCCTGTAAACCTGGTGTATTATTTCCAAACCATGGACAGTACAGGAATTAAATTAGTGGGATTGTCGCTTCTTGATGGTTCTGTTGTTTCTCAACCAGTAATATCGGCCAATGGAAATTACTTTGATATGTACCGTATACAGAGTGATTGTTATCAAGCAGAAGCCACTCGTGCAAATCCTGCTTCGGCAAGTATCAAGGAACAAGATGTGACCATTAACGTGTATCCAAATCCAGTTCAAGAAGAATTATTTATCGATGCGTCAAGCCAAATAGAAGGACTTGAAATCCTGCAATTGAACGGCACAGTCATTTATTCACACGTACCAAATGAATCATCCGTACATATTTCATTAGCGGGTTTAAGTCCGGGTATGTACCTTGTAAACATTAAAACAAAATTGGGAAGTGCATCCCATCGTTTTATCAAGGACTAAAGAATTGTTCATTAAATTAGTTTAAACATTCTTCGCTGTCGTACTACACCGTTCACATTTCACTTATCTTTGTTTCAAGAATCGGAAATGAAATTTGGAGCAATAGACATCGGGACCAATGCAGCACGTTTACTTGTGGGTGAGGTGTGTTTTGATGGTGACCATGCCTACGTAAAGAAACATTCCTATTCGCGCATTCCCTTGCGTCTTGGCGACGAAGTATTTGACCAAGGACGTATTTCTAAAAAGAAAACAGAACAATTCATTGATTGCATTCAAGCTTTCAAGCTCATCGCACACATTTTCGAAGTAGAGCAACTGCGCGCTGTGGCAACATCCGCTATGCGTGAAGCGAAAAACGGAATAAAAGTTCAAGAGAAAATCAAAGAGAAAACCGGTGTCAATATCGAGATCATCACTGGTCAAGTGGAAGCAGAATTGATTTTCGGAACATTCTTTTTGGTCGACTTTGACAAAACACAACCATTTATCGTCATCGATGTTGGTGGAGGAAGTACGGAAATTAGCGTATTTGAAAACGGTCAAAAAAGAGCTTCTCGCTCCTTTGAACTCGGTACAATACGTATGTTGAGGGGAAAAGTCTCCAAAAAAATCTGGACAGACATCAGTACTTGGATTGAATCCGAAGTGGATTCCTCGATTCCACACCGCCTATTTGGTACCGGTGGAAACATCAATAAAGTGCATAAAATTGTCGGACTCAAGGACAAAGATTCTTTGACCGTAGCGAAGATGAATGGACTAATGACGAAATTAGCAAAACTCACTGTAGAAGAACGTATTGATCAATTCCAATTGAAACCTGATCGCGCAGATGTTATTGTTCCAGCTTTGGAAATCTATTTATTCGTCATGGCGAAGTTAGGCATCCAACAAATCGATGTTCCTAAAATCGGCTTATCCGACGGAATGATCTACGACATGTATTTGAGATCAAAGGGGTAGATGAGTCATTCCAACTAACTTCCGCCAACAATATGGCTTCATGTTTTGGAATCTAAATTAATTTATTGTTATCTTTGCACCCTGAATGCCCCGGTGGCGGAACTGGTAGACGCGCTGGATTCAAAATCCTGTTCTTTCGGGAGTGCCGGTTCGATTCCGGCCCGGGGTACA
>CANHMH010000132.1 GCA_947461635.1 Flavobacteriales bacterium
AAGCTTTTGTTTGACTTGGACTTATTAATTTTAAATTGTTCATATCGTCTATCAAAAGTAGAAAATTAAAACTGATTAATGCCTAATTTTACCTGAAGTAATCCATGGAAAACGAACGACTCATTTTAGTAACCAATGATGATAGTGTAAATGCGAAAGGCATACATGCACTTGTGGAAATGGCTCAGCAATTTGGACGTGTCGTTGTGGTTGCACCGGATAAACCCCAATCTGGAATGGGGCATGCGATTACGATAAATCATCCGCTTCGACTCTTTCCTTCGGATCTTTTTGGACAGATTGAAGCCTATGCCTGTTCAGGAACTCCGGTTGATTGTGTAAAATTGGCTATTTCAGAGCTTCTACACCGTAAACCAGATTACATTCTTTCTGGGATCAATCACGGTGAAAATTCTTCCACGAATGTCCTTTACTCGGGTACAATGTCCGCCGCGATTGAAGGTGCTATGGAAGGAATTCCATCCCTTGGATTCTCCTTGGCAGATTTTGCTCCTAATGCAGATTTTGAAGCCTGTCAATATTTCGGTGCGCAAATATTAACACAATTGATTGCGCATCCAATCTCTTCGAGTGTTTGCCTTAATGTAAATGTTCCAAAATTGAAGATCTCAGAAATTCAAGGAATTGAAGTATGTAAACAAGCGCATGCGTATTGGGCAGATCGCTTTGAACGAAGAACTGATCAGTTTGGTAGAGAATATTTTTGGCTTTCGGGAGAATTTGCAGATGTTGATCAGCGTCCAGATACAGATTTACAAGCACTTAAAAACGGATTCGTAAGTGTGGTGCCAACTCATTTTGATTTAACTGCATACGAAACATTACAACAAATGAAAAATTGGAAAATATGAAAAAAATAACAAAAGAACATGTACTTGGTTTCTTGGTAGGTGTATTATCGCCAATCTTGTTTTTACCAATTATTGTGTTTATTCTATCGCAATCACGTCATACTGAATTCTCCTATTTATGGAATCAGTTGCTCAACTCGGTTGAATACCTCAGTCGCTATTTATCGCTTGGTTTGATTCCAAATTTACTTTGGTTTTACTTGTTTTTAAACAAAGAGAAATACGCTTATACACGTGGAATTATTTTTGGCATGCTCATTTATGCACCATTTATGGTCTATGTGAATTTGATTAAGTAAAATGTCCAAGAAAAACGTTTTTATTTTAAGTGGCGAGGCATCTGGAGATTTGCATGCAGCAAACCTTGTTCGCGCTTGGAAAAAAAACAGTTCCCAATTCGAATTTCAAGCTTGGGGTGGTGATCGGCTTTCGTCGGAAGGCGTGGAAATCAAAAAACACATCCGTGAATTGGCGTTTATGGGCTTTGTGGAAGTCCTCCAAAACTTACCGACAATCCTGAAAAATTTTAAACTTTGCAAACAGCAAATCTTGGATTTTAAAACAGATGTTTTATTGCTCGTTGATTATCCTGGATTTAATTTACGGATGGCGAAATGGGCGAAATCCAAAGGGATCAAAGTCATTTACTATATTTCACCAACTGTTTGGGCTTGGAAAGAAAACCGTGTCTATCAAATCAAAAGAGACGTAGATCGGATGTATGCGATTCTTCCTTTTGAACCAGCATTTTACAAGAAATTCGACATAGAAGTTCAGTATTTTGGACATCCACTCCTGGATGAAATTGAACGCTTTCATCAATTAGAACGGACGGAATTGACTCTTCATTCGTCGAAACCAATACTCGCTTTATTGCCAGGAAGCAGGAAACAAGAATTAAAGAAAAAATTACCTGTGATGTTAAAAGCTGCTGAAGCTTTTCAAGAAACACACCAGGTTGTGATTGCCGGTGCTCCGAATTTACCAGAGACTTTCTATCAGGAATTTCAATTGGGAGAAAATGTGAGCTTCATTCAAAATCAAACGTATCAATTATTGAGTCAAGCGAACATGGCCCTTGTTACATCTGGAACGGCTACTTTGGAAACTGCTTTGTTTCGTGTTCCCCAAGTTGTTTGCTACAAAAGTTCAGCGATTTCGTACCGCATCGCAAAAGCATTGGTAAAGATTAAATTTATCTCTTTAGTGAACTTAATCATGGATAAAGAAATCGTTCGTGAATTGATTCAACATGAGTGTCAAAGTGACTTAATGGTAGGTGAGTTGGAGAAATTACAAGACGGAAAAGAACAACGGACTGACATGTTGAAAGAATATGATCGATTGATTCATCTACTTGGTCAAAATGGCTGTAGTGAAAAAATGGCCAAGGATTTAATTCAATACTTGAACTAAATGATCAGAGCAGCCTTCTTCATTTCCATCTTTTACTCGACGCTGATTAATGCTCAAAACATCCGCATTGGATTGTTTTCGGATAAATCGATCAAAGAAATAGAAGGAATTGTCGGTAAGGGAACATACTTTGTTTTTAAAGATTCCATTCAACTCGCAAAGTTGGGATCAGCGGATATTTTCAAAGCCACCTATTCAAGTGGTGTTGTTCGCGTAACGGTCAATGGCATTGAAAAGGGGAGAGGTAAGTCCATCAGACTCATTCAGGACAAACAAGAAGATTATTTGCAACTTCGCTTAATTTCACCTTCGGCTAAACAGCGTTCTTACGAAGGTGATTTTGACATTGAAATCAGAAAAGAAGCATTGAATTTAATCAACAATTTGGATATGGAAACGTACCTGGAAGGTGTGGTTGAATCAGAGGGTGGACCAGGTCAAAAATTGAATTACTATAAATCACAAGCTGTCATTAGTCGTACGTATGCCATGAAATATTGGAGTAAACACAAAGAAAACGGCTACAATCTCTGCGATCGTGTTCATTGTCAAGCGTATTTACATCACCGCAGTGCAACAGTAACGATAGATTCTGCCGTTCATCAAACACGAGGGATTATTATGGTTGATCAAAATAATGACTTGTATCCTACTTATTTTCATGCCAATTGCGGCGGGCAAACATCAGAACCACAGTACATTTGGAACGAAGAAATTCCAAATCTGTGTTCTTTTAAAGATACCTTCTGCATTAGAACACAGCAAGCGAAATGGGAGAAAAAAATACCTAAAGAACAATGGATAAAATTCTTAGTAGATAAATACAATTTCCCAGTCGGAGATTCGGTTAGTAATGAATTATTGCATCATTTTAAGCAAGATCAACGCGTTGCTTTTTACTTACACCCAATTTATGGTATTCCACTTCGAGATTTGCGCGAGCAGTTTAAATTGAAGTCAACATTTTTTGACGCAGATATTGTCGGTGAAGAAGTTGTGTTACATGGGAGAGGCTTCGGTCACGGTGTTGGACTTTGCCAAGAAGGAGCCATGAATATGGCGAAAAAAGGATTTGTATACGATCAGATTTTAGGATTCTATTATCCAGGAATGAAATTGATTGATCAGAATTCTCTTATTTATAAGTAATCACAAAAATCTCCTCATCATCCCGTTTAAAGAATTTTTCAGAACGAGCATACGCTTCTAAATAATCCGGATTTTTCAAACGGCGTAGAATTAGCTTGGTTTCCTTCAATTGCTTTGACATCTCCATGTTTTGCTCGGTAAGCTTATTTACTTTGTGCTGCTGTGAAATTAAGGTGAAAATATCCCAATCATCTAGAAACAGAAAGTAAACCATAAAAACAATTCCGGTTAGGATGTATTTGTTTTTGAGATATGTTGGGACTTGAAATTTCATAGTTCAAATATACGCGCATAAAAAAAAGGAAGCGAGAACTTCCTTTTTTAGTTTTTAAGATTCGAATGTTCATTTATTCTGTTTCGAAACTTTTGTATTTCTTTTCGTAGAATGCAATAAAGTCTTTGTCATATTCAAACCATTTTGAAACATGGTTCATAATAGCTCTTGCATTGGCTGTATCTCCATCACGTTTAATGAGCATCTGTGCGCTTAAAATCAACCCTGTACGTAAAGCATTTTTGTCAGCATCAGTAAAATTGTCAAGGTCTGTTAACTTTAATAAATTAGGAATTTCAGTTTTCCAAATTAAGTTTGCTGTCTTCGCGTCTTTTGACTGATAACGAATCGCTGCTTCAACAAACTTGATGGCGATAGGGTTTTTCGAAACGGACAGATACTGTTCGCTGGCATCAAGCATAGCGGATAGAACCTCAGCAGTTTTCGCTTTATCTGAGTTAGAATATAAGATTGGATAACCATTCTCATCTTCTAGACGATAAATGATTCCATTATCTAACAATTCATTTTGAAATTTATTCAACCACATTTCGTGTATCGGCATGCGGAATATTCCATTTCCGTCTTTTTCTATTGCTGTTGCCGTTGCTGTGATAGCTTCCTCGAATGGATCCTGAATTTCGTCCGTTTTAACATCTTTTCGATGCATCCCATAGAATCCTTTCGCTAAGAAGATGTAGGGTGTTGGGTCATTCGCATATTTTGGTTTTACACAATAGTCCGAAGCACGTTTCACCAATTTAACAAAATTGCTGTCCGCATGAATTTGTGTTAATTCATCTAAATTATTCGTGACTGTGATGAAATTTTCACGCTCATCTAAAAGTTCAAACTCCTCGTCCTCAGGATCCGCACCTTTTTTTACCTTTTTCGGTTTGGTACAGGTAATGGTTAAAGTAACACTAAAGTTACCAACTCGTTTGAATTCTATTTCTATGTTATCTTGGGTTTCTCCACCGCTTTTTAAAATCCAATCTTTATCTTTTGTTCCGGAAATTGTCCAAAGTACACCTGTTTTTTTTGTTCCTTCTGGCATACCATCAAGTGAAAAAATGGATTTCATTTGAATAACATTCGTCTTACCTTTTTTATCATTTTTATCATCATCATTAGCTTCATCATCTAACGTAATGACGCGTTTAGATTCTTTAATTAGCACCGTTGGCTTTTGTGCAAAAAGATTACTGCTCAAACAAAAGAGCGTAAACAGACTGGTTAAAATGAAGTTTTTTGAAAACATATGATTTTAAATTTTAATGTTGCTTTTTCAATTATTGTGCCGAATTTACAAAAAATTATTCATGACTCTTAATGAGTAGCTTTAATATCTCTTGTGCTGCTTTTGCAATTTTAGTTCCAGGACCATAAATTCCAAAAACTCCTGCGTCATATAAAAAGTCATAGTCTTGCTGTGGAATAACTCCTCCTGCAACAACCATGATGTCAGAACGATTCATTTTTTTGAGTTCAGCGATGACTTCTGGAACAAGTGTTTTGTGTCCAGCAGCAAGTGAGGAAACGCCTAAAATATGCACGTCATTTTCGATTGCTTGCTTGGCTGCCTCTCCTGGTGTTTGGAAAAGAGGCCCAATGTCAACATCGAATCCAATGTCAGCGAAGGAGGTAGCAATCACTTTTGCTCCACGGTCGTGACCATCTTGTCCCATTTTGGCAATCATGATGCGTGGACGACGGCCTTCTAGTTTACTGAAAACACGCACAAGTTCCGTAGCGGTTAAAAAATCTTCATCTTTCATAATTTCTTTGGAATAAACACCACTGATCGAACGAATAACGGCTTGATAGCGACCATATACGCGTTCTAAAGCATCTGATATCTCGCCCAATGTACAACGTGCTTGCGCAGCTCTTACGGCGATTTCTAATAAATTTCCATGTTCCTCTTTGGCAGCAAGTTCCAATTCCTTCAAAAGACTATTGACAAGAATCTGATCTCTTTTTGATTTCAAGGTATTCAATCCTTCAATTTGTGCGTCACGCACTTTGGAATTGTC
>CANHMH010000133.1 GCA_947461635.1 Flavobacteriales bacterium
ACACGTTTCGTGGACATGAATATCTACGCCATAGGCCAATCCACTGACAACAGTTAAATCTTTTGATTGAATAGTTTCCAATAATTCTTCGACTAATTTTCGTCCATATTCGGTTTGATTTCTTGTACCAACAATTGACACCACATTGGATTGGTTTAAATCAGATAGTCCTTTCGAAAATAGGACAATTGGAGCATCTGCACATTGACGTAATCGCCTTGGATAATCATCATCCATGAAAAAATGGGCTTGAATTTTATTTCGCTCATTAAAAATGAGTTGTTTCTCGGCAATCTGTAAGGATCCCTCTCGGTTCATCTCTTTCAAAATGGCCAAGGACAAACCTGTTTGCAGGTGCAATTCCCGGTCATTTTGCGTGAATAAATCCGAAAGTGTAGAGAGTTTCCCTAGGATTCGAGTGGCTCTTGAAGGACCAATACCTTTCAGTTGTCCAAGGGCGATTTTGTAAAGTTCAAGTGACATAAAATTCAAAAAAATGATTAGATTCGTAACATTAAGTTAATAAAAAACATCAGGCTTTCCAGCATGAAAAATTACTTTTTCCTCTTTTTTTGCATTCTTCAAGCAAACCTTTTTGCGCAATTATCCGGTGTCGTTTTTGACAAAGAATCAAAAAGTATAATCGTTCAAGTTTCGGTGAAATCGTCTGAAAACGAAAAGGTGGAGTCGAATGCATATGGAACCTTTGTCATTCCTGTAAAAAAACTACCTGTCACACTATATTTTCAGAAAAAAGGATACGAAGTGGATTCCATACGTATTCAACAATTGGGATATGTAAACATGTCCTTAGCGGCACTTTCTCAAGATGTGAAAACCGTTGTTGTAACCACGGGAAAACGGAACCAAAACATTGAAGAAATACCCATTTCCATTGAAATTTTAAAACCTGCGCTAATCGCAAACAAAGGATTTACGAATCTGGAGCAAGCCGTGAATCAAAGCCCGGGTGTGTTTACCATGGATGGACAAGTAAGCATTCGTGGTGGCGGTGGATATGCGTATGGAGCAGGTAGCCGTGTCATGCTGTTATGGAATGGAATACCGATGCTCTCGCCAGATGTTGGTGATGTGAAATGGAATGCCGTACCAATGGAACAAGCATCGCAAATTGAAATTTTGAAAGGCGCATCGTCGGTACTATATGGAAGTGGAGCCTTGAACGGAATCATTGCACTTACCGAAAAGGAAGCAAAACCGGAAGGACAATTAACCATGAAATACCAGTCTGGAATATATGGTGATCCAAAACGCAGCTCCATGACTTGGTGGAATAGAAATCCTACTAGTCATTTGCTCGATGTGTATTACGGCAAATCGAAAGGAAAATTTGGATATACCATCGGAGTAAACGGACTCATTGATGAAGGTTACCGCGAAGGAAACGACGAAAAACGTGCCCGTATCAATGGTTCTCTTTACTACTTCCCGAAAAAATATTCAAAAATGAAGTTGGGAATGAGTTACCAATTTCAATGGCAAGACAAAGGGATTTTTATTCTTTGGAAAAATGATTCAATGGGTTACCAAGCGTTAGAAAATACCTTAAGTCGGCAACGTGCCATTCGTTTAAATGTGGACCCCTACGTGAAATTCATTGATAAACATGACAATAGACATTACCTGCGCACAAGGTATTATTTGGTTACAACAGGTAATTCAGAACAGGTATATGATGCATCATTTGCTGAAATGTATTACGCAGATTACAACATTCAGAAAAAAATTGGTAATACAAACCTCATTTCTGGATTCATGAACATGACCAATAAAGTTACGAGTTATGTTTTTGATAATCACTTAAGCAATAATTTGGCTTTGTACGAGCAGGTGGAAACCAAACTAAAAAAACTCGATTTAACTGCCGGACTTAGATTGGAATATTGCAAGTTGGATCAAGCGAAACCAGAAACAGAATTTGTGATTTCTGAAAAATTCACCTCACCTGTTTACCCTATTTTTCGCTTGGGCACACATTATGCAATCAATAAAGCATCGCATTTAAGGGCTTCTTTCGGACAAGGAATCCGTTTTCCATCTGTTGCGGAACGTTACATTTCTGCATCTGTTGGTGGCGTGCGCATTTTTAGAAATCCAGATCTGCGTCCAGAAACAGGGTGGAATAGTGAAATTGGGTGGAAGCAAATACTCAAGTTCGGAAAATGGATGGGCATGATTGATGTCGCTGGATTTGTGAATCAATATAGCAACATGACAGAATTCTCATTTGGTGTTTATAAGCCTGATACAATGGCTTTTTTACAAACAAGTAATCCGAATGCCATCAATTACTTTTACAATTGGGTTGGTTTTCAAGCTCAGAATGCTGAAAAAGCAAGAATCACAGGATTGGAATTTTCGTTCAACAGCTCGGGCAAAATTGGCAATGTGGAGTTGGTTTCATTGCTTGGTTATACCTACATGAATCCAATTAGCTTAAATAATGACCCCATCTATAGGGCATCATTCTCCGATACTTCAACGAATATGTTAAAATACCGCTTTAATCATTTGGCCAAAGCAGACGTCCAAGCAAGCTATAAAAAGTGGAGTATTGGTGGTTCCATGCGCTACAATAGCTTTATGAAAAACATTGACCGCGCATTTGAAGTAGGTGTTTTAGGTACAGAATTGCTCGTAGGAATGCAACAGTATCGCCAGCAATACAATAAAGGTGTTTTTGTCTTCGATGCCCGCGTAAGTTACGAATTGAAAAAAGGAATAAAGTTGAATTTTATAGCGAACAACTTTTTAAATGCAGAATATGCTTCGCGTCCAGGGGACCTTCAAGCCCCAAGAAATTTCACGCTTCAGTTGCAATACGATTTATAATTTCTAGTCGAACACACGAAATTCTTTTCGAATTCGTTATTTTCACATCCTACTACAACTTATGAATAAATTATTTTACGCATCATTTTTTACCTTGTTCTCATTATTTGTTCAAGGTCAAGTTACCGGAACCGTTTTGAGTTCTGAAGACAATCAAGCATTACAAAATGTAAAAGTCATGTCCTCTGACGGACAAAAAACCCTTACAAATTATGCGGGGGTATTTACCTTGACACCGGCAAAATATCCAGTGCAAATCATTGTTTCCATGATTCAATTTGTCAATGATACGATTGAAATCAAATCAGCTGGACCACTAACAATTCTCTTAAAAACAAGAACCAAAGACGAGACCACCGTCGTTGTCAGTGCCGGAAAACGAAAACAAGCGATTGAAGAAATTCCCGTTTCGATGGAAATCATCAAACCACAACTCATCGATAATAAAGGAATAACCGATTTAGAACAAGCCGTTGACCAAACCCCAGGTGTGAATACCATGGATGGACAAGTCAGTATCCGCGGTGGATCCGGATTTGCTTATGGAACTGGAAGTCGCGTTTTGCTTCTTTGGAATGGAATGCCCTTACTTTCTGGTTATGCGGGCGACACACAGTGGAATGCGATTCCAATGGAGCAGGCAGCTCAAATTGAGGTGATGAAGGGAGCTTCTTCCGTTCTATATGGCAGTGGTGCCTTGAATGGAGTGATTGCCTTGGCAGAAAAAGAACCAAAGTCAACACCAGAAACGAAAATTAAAATCCAAAATGGTATTTATGGCGATCCAGCAAGAGCGAGTCTAAAATGGTGGAACAAGTCACCAATGTTTCAACAAGTGGAAGCTTATCACTCCAAAATGAATCGATACACGGGATATACGATTTCAACGACCTTGTTTAAAAATGATGGCTATCGACAAGGAGAAATAGAGAATCGTGGACGCGTTAGTGGAACCATTTATTTTCGTCCAAAAACAGCGACTCGCCTGAAAGCAGGACTTGGATTCAACTACCAAGCACAGAAAACTGGAAGTTTCCTTATATGGGAAAGTGATTCTTTGGGATATATTCCAAGTGGTGGGGCGGACACAAGCAATGCAGCATCCACGCTCACCTACAACTTTGGTCAACGCTTGTTTATAGATCCATATGTGAAATTTATTGATAAAAAGAACAATTTACACCACTTGAAGACGCGTGTGTATTACGCACACAACGCAAACATCAATAATCCAAGTCAGAGCAATGGCGCAGTGATTTATTTCGCTGATTATTCCGTTCAAAAGCAATTTAAAAACGGAGGAACACTCACATCAGGGGCATCAAACATTTACAATGTTGTAAAGTCAAATTTATTTGGTGATCATAATTCTGAAAACCTTGCCCTGTATTCACAACTCGAATTGCATAAAGGCAAATGGGATTTTAGTGCTGGTGCGCGTTTGGAGTATTTTCAAATGGATGGAAAAAGTGGTGACACTGATTTCATGATTTCAGAAAAGAAGAACATCAAAATACCTTTTTATCCGATTCTTCGCACGGGCATACACTATGAAGTAGCGAAGTACACACATTTACGTGCATCTTTTGGACAAGGAATCCGATATCCATCCGTTGCAGAGCGCTACACACAAACATCCGTGGGTGCCTTGAATATTTTCCCAAATCCCTATTTGACACCAGAAATTGGTTGGGCAGGTGAAATCGGGATCAAACAAAGCGTGAAAATTGGATCTTGGAAAGGATTCATCGATCTTGCAGCATTTGTGAATCAATATAGCAACATGATGGAATTTTCATTTGTGTATTTTAATCCGATTTCACAAAAACCATTGAATCCAATTAATCCGAGTCCAGAGGACATTACCTTCTTAACAAGTGGTAATTATAATGTAAGCGATTGGGTTGGATTTCAAGCCCAAAATGTAGAGAAGGCTAGAATATCCGGATTAGATTTCTCTTTCAATTCAATGGGTAAATTAGGAAATGTGGAATTGATTTCACTCGTTGGATATACCTATATGAATCCCATCAGTTTGAACAATAATTCACTTTACACGGCTACGTATTCAGACACAACATCCAATATGTTGAAATACCGCTTCAAGCATTTAGCAAAAGCCGATATTGAAGCAAACTATAAGAATTGGAGTTTTGGAGTTTCCTCCCGCTACAACAGTTTCATGAGAAATATCGATCGTGTTTTTGAATCAGATTTGGATCCAGCGGTGAATAGTACTGTTTACATCCTGCCAGGACTTAAAGAATACAGACAAAAATACAATAAAGGAAACCTTGTTTTTGATGCTCGCATCGCTTATAAAATCACGGATAATTTCCGAGTAAGCTTTATTGTGAATAATTTATTTAATGCAGAATATTCAAGTAGACCAGGAGATATTCAGCCTCCGAGAAACTTTATCGCACAACTACAAATGAAATTTTAATGAAAGTACTTGGAATCATCCCAGCGCGATACACCTCTTCGCGTTTCCCTGGAAAACCATTGATTGACCTGAAGGGAAAGTCCATGATACAGCGGGTTTACGAAGGTGCATTAAAGTCAAATTCATTGACAAAAATCATTGTTGCAACAGATGATCACCGGATTGTTGATGAGGTGCTTCGTTTTGGTGGAAATGTATGCTTGACAAATGAATCTCACCAAAGT
>CANHMH010000134.1 GCA_947461635.1 Flavobacteriales bacterium
GTATTTCCATTAGAATCATTGACTTTATAATTGATTTTTGCTGTACCGCTAAAATCAATCGAAGGACTAAAGGTTACATTGTCTTCATTTGATGACCAAGTCCCTTGAGCAGTTGTCATTTTTGATTGAACACCTGATTTGTCCGAATCTAAATCTATGGTTTCATTGTTTAGGTCTCCTATTGATGCGCAATCATTTAAGAGCACATTCACGATGGTAGGTGTGTTTTTAGCTGTAGCAGCCTCATCGTTATTTGCAATTGGATTTTCTATTTGTGGAATCACATTAATACTCACAATGGCCACATTAGAGCACTTACCATTATTATCTATAACGGTGTAACTTAAGCGAACTTTTCCAATAACGTTTGACATTGGAGTAAATGTAACTTCACCTTTAGTTACAGTCCATGTTCCTTGTTCTGTAGACATTGTCGTCTGAATTCCTGGTTTAGTTGGGTCAATATCTATTAAGGGCTCACCTCCTACATTCGAAAATTTATCGTTGGAAAGCACATTGATCTTCAAGGGTTTGTTTTCAAAAGTAGTAGCTTCATCATTATTCGCTAATGGTGCATCCTCTATGCTTGAAACATTCACACTGATACTTGCCGAGTTCGATGTCTTTCCTTTGTTATCATTCACCGTGTAATTTATGCTCGCGTTTCCATTGAATTTAGTTGCCGGTGTGAAGCTAACCTGTCCATCTTTTGAAATCCAGTTTCCTTCTTTTGTTGTCAAGGATGCCTGAATACCTATTGTATTAATGTCTAGGTCAATTGTTGTTTTATTAAAGCCATTTGGTGCTGTATCATTTTGAAGCACATCGATCGTAATTGGTGCATCTTCATTTGTAGAAGCTACATCGTTTGTTGCAATTGGATTCTCGTTCACTGAGGAAACATTGATGCTTAAACTTGCTTGATTTGATGTCTTTCCGTTGTTGTCATTCACCGTATAATTGATGAGTGCCATTCCGTCGAAGTTCGCATTAGGAGTGAAGATCACGTTGCCTTCTTTCACGCTCCATTTACCTTGCGTATTGGACACGTTTGGTTGAATTCCTGTTGAATTTTGGTCTAAGTCAATGCTTAATTTGTCTAAACTTCCATTTGAAGCAATGTCATTTGACAATACATTCACCGTAACTGGAGTGTCTTTCGGTGTGAAAGCAACATCATTATTGGCGATTGGATTACCAATGTTTGGAGTGACATTCACGCTAATAGGTGCACTATTAGAAACTTTTCCATTATTGTCACTGACGGTATAATTGATGGTCGCATTTCCGGTAAAAGTTGGTAGTGCTACGAAGGTCACAATTCCATCTTTTGTAGACCAAGTACCTTGATCGGTTGTCATGGTAGTTTGCACACCTGGTTTCGTTTGGTCTAAATCTATACTCGCCTTATTGAATCCACCTTTCGTTGCGACATCATTATCCAAAACACCCAAGCTAATTGGTCTGTTTTGAAAAGTCGTAGCGACATCACTATTTGCTGTCACACTTTCTGACTTTTCGAGGGCAATTTGTTGATTCACTAAACTAATAATTGCCTTTAATTCAGTGATTCTCGCATTAATTTCCTCTAATGATTTATTAGAGAAAGATTCTGGGAAGTCATTTTTGTATTGTTCCAAAGCTAAATCTAAGAAAGCGAAAAGATCAGACGATACTCCTGACTTAGCTGCGAGATCACGCAATGAGTCAACTTGTTCCTTTACAGCAACCAATTGTTCAATAGGCGTTGAATTTACGGCAAGAACTTGTTGCACCGTGTCGATAGGTGTTGTTGATTCTCTTTCTGTACGAATCATAAATTTAACGATGTCATCTTCCTTTCCTTTTGAGAATCGGCTTGTAGCAAAATACCCGGAAGAATCCGTTTCGAACATGATGGTGAGGTCGTCATAAATCGTATTGAAATCTACCCCCATTGAAACGACCTTGTCGTCTTTCAATTTGAACAAATCATATCCACCCATGGAACCATGTCCATTTGATGTAAAATAAAGTACACCATGATAAAAGTATGGCGCCATATCATTTTTTGAGGATGTTGCGGCGTTGATTTTTTTCGGTTCACTAAATTTCATTCCATCGAAGGAACACACATACAAATCCTGGTTTTCCTCTGTATTTCCTTTGTCAGATGCAAAATAAAGGTTTTTTGTTTTGACATCGTAAAAGGGATGACTCACATTATAACTCAAAGAGTTAAATGGAAATGCGATGGCATTTACCCATTTCCCATCTAACTTATAAGCATAAAACACACCTAATTTGACATTGGATTCTAAACCGTGGTTATTGGTGAAAAATAAGATTGTGCTATCTCCTGTTAATGGTCCATCGTAAAAATTGGAGCTCATAGAAGTCCCTTCTCCGAATTCCCATGTTTTAAAGCGGGCGTGGTCTATTTTACAACCATTTATTAGGTATAAATCAGAAAACGGTTTGTTTGTGTAAGGATCCATCATAGGGAGTCCTTCGTCAAGAGATGCGGATAAGCAATAGAATGAACCATTTACCATTCTTGGCCCATATTCATCCCACCCCGTATTGAAGCACGTTCTTTCAATACTTACTTTTTGTCCAAAAAAGTTGGTTGAAACAAATAAAAGAATAAGAAGTAACGAAAGTTCTTTCTTCACGGTAAGAGCGAATTTATTAGATGAAATATCTTGGATTAACTGATCTATCCGATTTATTGATAATGCGATACCTCAATGCTAATTCATGTGACTGAATGGTAACTTGATTTAATTTATTAATTGGGTAACTATAAGAGTAAGCCAAATATAAATGGTCACGCATTTGCAATCCAACAATAGCTCCTACAGAAGATTTCACTTGACAAGAAATTCCAAAATCAAAGTTCTTGTTGAAGGTTAAAATTGTATTTAAATCAAGATTAAAAGGAGTACCTTTTATCCTTCTATAAACTGCATTTGGACGAATATCTATATTTTCGCTCAAGGCAAATGTTCCTCCAGCGTAAACTACTTGGCCAAAACGTGTATCAACAAAATTGGTCATATTACGGTTAAGGAAATTTGTTTTAGCGACATTCGGCATAGAATAGCCCGCATAGAATTTTTTAGAGTATATTAATCCGCCAAATCCCGCGTTGAAATTAATTCCGGTTCTTAAAATCCCTTTCATATAAGGGTCATTTGGATCAATCGTAACTAATTCACCTAAATTTACGGTCATGTTGGACACTCCCATTTTAAGACCCACGCCAAATTTCCACTTTTCATTTAATTTTAAATGATAAGCTAAATTAACTTCGCCTTTCGTTAAGTTCACAGGGCCATATTGATCGCCTAAGATTGTTGCTCCAATCCCAAAATTCTTCAGGACATTAAAATTGGCTGAAGTCAAGTAGGTTTTTGGTGCACCTGGCATTGATACCCACTGATTTGATGCAAAACAGATAATTTCCGAGTACGCATTTGCCCCTGCTTGCGCTGGGTTCAATTGCATAATATTCAATTGATTCTGTCTGAAATTGGGGTCACCCTGAGCATTAATTATTCCATTAATGCTCAGAAGTGTGATTAACCCAAGTGACTTAAAATTGATGATCTTTTTCATTTTTGATCGAGTCTAATTAGTAATTACTGTACTCTATTGATGTAAACAAATCCTGATTTAATTACACCATTATCTAATTGTAATAAGTAATAGTATGTTGCATCCGGAACTTCAACACCTGTATTTAATAATGTACCGTTCCATGTATTATCGTAATTAGGATTTTCGTACACTAATCCACCGTGTCTATTGTAGACCGTTAAGAATTTGTTTTCGAAGTTGTTCAATCCTAAGATCTCAAACACATCGTTGAAGCCATCTCCATTTGGAGAGTATCCAGTTGGTATCACTACTGCATTTGTATCGATGAAATCATCACATGAGTCATCAATTCCATCGAAATCAATATCGATACCAGAACCTTTAACAGTTACGTCAATGTTCCCAATTGATGTGTTTCCACTATTATCAATCACCGTTACAACCACTGATGTTACTCCAACATCAGAACATGTAAACAATGACTGACTAAAGATGATTGTATCGATTCCACAGTTGTCAGATGAATTCACATCAATCTGAGCGAAATCAAGAATTGCTTCTCCGTTCAAGTCAAGTGTCAATGTAGCATCAGTCACATTTACAAATGGAGCTTGTGTATCAATTACAGTAACTACTTGTGTTGAACTTGTTGCATTTCCACTAGCATCTGTAATCGTCCAGGTAACCGTTGTATTTCCTAATGGGAAGATACTTGGTGCATCGTTCGTAATCGTAAACGTACAGTTATCAGAACCGGTTGCTGTTCCAATAAACACTCCGCTCGCATCACAATTGATATTCGATGCTACTGTTACGTCATTTGGTGCGGTAATTTGAGGTGCAATCGCATCAACAATCGTTATTGTTTGGATTGCCGTCGTTGAATTACCATATGCATCGTAAACCGTCCATATTACTTGTGTCACTCCTACTCCATATGTAAATGGTGCATTGTTCGTCACATTAAGCACTGTACAGTTGTCTGAAGTAACTGCTTGACCAATGTTAAGTCCTGAAACCGAACATCCTGCTGTTAAGTTGAATGTGATATCAGCAGGAGCAGCAATTACTGGTGCTGTTGTATCTCCAATTGTAATACTTACTGGTGTTGAGTTAATCGAACATCCTTCAGGATTTGTAACCGTCACAAAGTATGTTCCAGCTATTCCGACGTTGATGATATCTGTCGTTGCGCCGTTATTCCATTGGTACGTTGTATATCCTGTTGGAACTGATAGATCAACAGTTGTGTTAGGACAAAGCATTGTTGGTCCATTCACAGTGATTACTGGTAACACTGGTTGTGGATTTACAATGATATTCGCACTTACTGCACTTGTACATCCATTCGCATTCGTTACCGTGTAAGTAATTGTTGAACCACCTACTGCTACTCCTGTTACTACACCTGTTGCACTTACAGTCGCTACTGCTGTGTTAGACGATGTCCAAACTCCACCAGTTGTTGTATTTGCGTAGATTGTCGTTGAACCTTGACAAACAGTTGTAGATCCAGTGATTGCTTCAACTACTGGTAATGGATTCACCGTTACTGTTGTTGTTACTGAACTTACACATCCATTCACATTCGTTACTGTGTATGTCATTGTTGTACTTCCTGCCGCTACTCCAGTCACTACTCCTGTTGAAGCATTGATTGTCGCTGTTGCAGTGTTTGCACTTGTCCATACACCGCCCGCTGTTGTACTTGCAAGTGTTGTCGTTGATGCTAAACAAACAGATGTCGTTCCTGTGATCGCTGCTACTACTGGTAGCGCATTGATCGTAACTGGTGTAGTTACTGAACTTGTACATCCGTTTGAGTTTGTATACGTGTAAGTGATTGTTGCACTTCCTGCACTTACTCCAGTAACA
>CANHMH010000135.1 GCA_947461635.1 Flavobacteriales bacterium
ATTTGATGAAACACGTGGATTCAAATTTATCTCATACGCCGTTTGGTGGATTCGTCAATCAATCTTGCAAGCATTAGCTGAACAAGCACGTATTGTACGCTTACCATTGAACCAAGTTGGATCTTTGAATAAAATCAACAAGGCATTTTCTCGACTTGAGCAGGAATTCGAACGTCCACCTTCAGCTGAAGAATTAGCAGAAGCATTGGAAGTTCCTGAAGACAAAATCAAGGAAAGTTTAAATGTATCTGGTCGTCACGTATCTATGGATGCACCATTATCTTCAAACGAAGATGGAGGAACATTGATGGATGTCATGGCAAACACAGATGCACCTCGCACAGACCAAGCCCTTATGGCTGAGTCACTTCAAAAAGAAATTGAGCGCTCGTTGAGTACGCTAACAGATAAAGAACGTGAAATCATTCGTTTATTCTTCGGAATTGGTATGAATCACGGATTGACGTTAGAGGAAATCGGAGCAAAATTCAACTTGACACGTGAGCGTGTTCGTCAAATCAAAGAAAAAGCGATTCGACGACTGCGACACACCTCTCGAAACAAATTACTGAAGTCCTATTTAGGATAATCATTGTAAAGGCTGTCTGCGAAAGTGGACAGCCTTTTTTTCTTCCCTATTTTTTAGAATCAACAATCAATCAACACATAAACAAAAAAAAGAATGGAATCGAAAGATGGCTATGAAAAAGAGCTTCACTCGCACATTGAGCAGGAGCGCGCAGCGGTAACGTTGCAAAGTAAGGTCGGCGAATTATTGTACGACAAAGGAATTGAATTGGTCTTATTCCGCAATCACTTAACGGATGTGACCATTTCTGAAATCCTTAATTTACACGAGTACGCTAAGAAAGTTGTGAATAAACCTATTGACGTGTTTACCACCTCTGAATTAGCTGTTGCGATAATGAATATGGATGTAACCGCATCTAAATTGGACATTGGAAAACTAGCAAGTGAGTGGTTAGCTGAACAAGCAAACTACGCATCCAAAGCAGCATTCTTGTCTGATAAACTTGGTAAACTTCCAGCACAACAAACAATCGAACCTCGTGATGTCGTACTTTACGGATTTGGACGTATCGGACGATTGGCAGCAAGAGAGTTAATTAAACAAGCTGGAAAAGGACAACAATTACGTTTACGAGCAATCGTGACACGTGGATCTAGTGATGCAGACATCATTAAACGTGCTTCATTGCTCCGTAATGACTCCGTTCATGGCGCGTTCAAAGGAACCGTTATTGAGGATTTAGCGAATAAAAGCCTTGTCATCAATGGACAAATCGTTCATATGATTGATGCATCCAATCCAGAGGACATCGATTATACACAGTTTGGCATTAACAACGCTTTAATCATTGACAACACAGGAGTTTTCACAAATCGTGAGCAATTGTCTCGTCACTTACAAGCTAAAGGTGTTTCCAAAGTATTATTGACTGCACCAGGAAAAGAAGTACCGAACATCGTTTACGGAATCAACCAAGGAACATTAGACATTGAAAACGAAAACATTTTCTCTGCTGCTTCTTGTACAACGAATGCCATCTCCCCTATTTTAAAGGTGGTGAACGATAAATTTGGCGTCGTAAAAGGACACATAGAAACGGTTCATGCCTATACAAATGACCAAAACCTATTGGACAACATGCACAAAAAAGTGCGCCGTGGACGTTCAGCAGCGATTAACATGGTTATCACATCTACCGGAGCTGGAAGTGCGGTAACAAAAGTAATTCCAGATTTAAAAGATAAATTAACTGCCAACGCAGTACGTGTCCCAACGCCAAATGGATCCTTGGCTATCTTGAGCCTTGAATTAGGAAAAGGAACAACTGTTGAGGATGTCAATTCAGCAATTAAAGATGCAGCATTAAACGGTGAATTAGTGAATCAAATTCACTATTCATTCGATCCTGAATTAGTATCTAGCGATATTATCGGGAATACCTGTTGTTCAGTATTCGACTCCAATGCAACAATTGCATCTGTAGACGGAAAAAATGTGGTCTTGTACGCATGGTACGACAACGAATTCGGTTACACAAAACAAGTGATTCGACTAGCGAAATACATTTCGAAAGTCCGAAGAGCAATGTACTATTAATTCAAAGCCTCCTTCGGGAGGCTTTTTTTTTGATATTTTCAGTAAACTTTAGATAGAAGATTGATTGAATCAAGTCAAAAGAATTATTTTTGAGACATGAATCAAAAAAGAATCACCATCGCCATTGACGGATTTTCAGCTTGTGGAAAAAGCACCCTTGCGAAGGACCTTGCAAAACGCCTTGGTTATGTCTTCATTGATTCTGGTGCCATGTATCGCGCAGCGGCACTTTACTGTTTGAACCATCAGTTGATTCAAGATGGAAAATTAGACAAGGTAGGAATTGACTCGCAATTGTCGCAGATGGACATTCACTTTGAAACCGTAGTTTCGGAATCACACATCTTTTTAAATGGACAAGATGTCTCGAATGAAATTCGCGAGCCAAAAGTCGCAGAGATAGTTTCCATTGTGTCAGCCTATAAACCAATCCGCGAAAAATTAGTAGAAGCCCAGCAAAAAATGGGTGTATTAGGCGGAATCGTTATGGATGGCCGAGACATTGGTTCGGTTGTGTTTCCACATGCTGAATTGAAGTTATTTGTCACTGCGGATCCAGAAATTCGTGTTCAGCGTAGATTAGCAGAAATGCAATCCAAACGAATCGAAATGTCAGTAGAAGAAGTACGTCAAAATTTAGCGGAACGCGATCACTTAGATTCAACACGGGAAGAAAGTCCATTGATCCAAGTTGCGGATGCACTTGTGCTTGACAATTCTCAACTCACAAAAGAAGAACAGTTAGATTGGGTTCTGGCAAAAGTGAATTTACTCGTAACCAATTAATGCGAAGACAGAAAAGGACGATAACCAATGGTCAATGTCGTAATTTCCTTTCCCGATACTCTCTTGTGCGTAGTCCCACATTTGATTCATCGCTAAAACCCATTCAGCCTTCGTAGCTGCATCCAAGGTTCCTTCAGGCATTGTTTTTAACATTCCATTTAGACACCAAATACGGTTCAAATGATAACCATCCCAATGCGATTCATATCCATCGTGTTTCGCTGAACGTTTGATTTGCAGTGCTACATTCACCTTCGTTGAAATGAATAAATTCGGACAGAATTTCTTACACCATTTGACATATTTCTCCGGTGTCAAAACCTTTCGCATCAAATCGGCAACCAATAAACTGGCGGACATAAAATCGTATTCGTATGGTTCTTTTTCGATGCTTGTATTTTGAATTTTGCCGTAATATTTCTTAGCTGCGGAAGCAACCACTTTTTTCAAAGTTTCATCATTAAATTGAACAGCGTAATCATAGGCAAAAGAAAGAGCCATCGCTGGACTGTCATGACTTCCGGACAATTCGACCTTATCTACTTGTTTCCAAACAACGGAATGTACTAAAGCTACATATTCACTGAGAGGAGCGAGATTTTTCAACCAACGTTGCGCATCTCGGTCTTTCCATGTACTGAGTTCTTCCGCCATCTTTAGCACCCACGCTTGTCCATATGGAAATTCAAAAAGACCATTTTCATGTGAACGCACATATTCCAATTCCTTTTTTATCTTCTCTGGATTAAAACTTTCATTCAAACGATTTCTCATTTCGGCAGCTTCTGCAATATTTGGAAACAGCTTCAAAATTTTAATCATGCACCAATGGTTGTGCACACTACTATGCCAATCATAGCAACCACAGAAAGAAGGCCAAAGATCTTTTGGACTGCCCGTTGGAACTTTTTCACTGAATCCTTTATAGAAATAATGTGGATAGGTCTTGGAAACACAGCCTAGTGAAAGTTGGGCAAAATAAGAAGCACCAGCTTCAGACATGGTATATCTACCGTCCGGCAAGGTGACTACTAAACTATTACCCAAGTTCATGTTGATTGAACTTTGTTCCTGTACTTGTACTTGTGCGTTTGAAACAAAGGCAACAAATAATAACAAATAAAATACGTTTTTCATCATCGTTTCTTTTAACTAATTATTCAGCTGAGGGTGCTTTGAATCCATTTTTCATAATAGCCATGGATTCTTTTCCAATTCCAACAATGGAAATGATGTTTAAAGGGAATTCCAAAAGGACGTGTGAGAAACTCAAGAAGAATAATAAACTCAATCCCAAAGAATAATCGTAGGCATAGAACACACTGGCAACAACCCAAAGTAAAATCACTGCAGCAAAACGCAATTTTGGTACTTGGTGCCAACGAATGACTTCAGTTTTACTGAACCAGTTTAAGTAATGGTATAAGTATGCGAATGCGATGAAACGCATCAACATGATTCCAATCGTTGAATTGTACACGATAGATGCATATTTCTCCAAGGAGAATCCTGTAAACAATTTCGCTGGAATTGGCTTCATTTGGTACTCATCCAACATTCCTTCTTTCGAAAATAAAAGAAGAATATTGTCCACTTGGAAATTCGGATTCAAGGGTTGTTTTTTAATTAAATAAGCCTTGTTCGGTATTTTTGAAAGGCTGTCCACCAATCCATTTAAGTTTTCTTTTGTAATGAAGTTGTATTGTGCATTCGCATCTTTAAAATCCTTTTTCTTCACGAAAGAAACAAAGTCCGCATTCGTGTATACTGGATCATTAATGAGATTAAAGTGATCCATGATGCTAATGTTTGTTGCATAGAATCCATCCCCTTTCGCGTAATGGGCATTTTTTCCAAACTCTGAAATGGGTACTTTCGGATCTACTGGTAATGCAAAAACCAATAATAAAGGCACGGTTACGAATCCAACCATTTGCCACATGCCCGAAACGCTTCTTGTTTTCAATGAACCGAACAACATGAAAAGACCAGTAAATACATACACGTGAATCAATGTTGGCACCAAGGAAGTCAAGGCGAAAACCGTTGTGCTCTCTGCGTTCGATGTGGCATTATCTGGACTCAACCAACCAGAAACGAATACATACAAGAAAAGAATGGCTACAATTTTCACGATCAAGTTTTTCACTAAGGCGAAAAGAACAGCGCTAAACAAGGCAAAAACCAAGAGTTTATCGAAGAGATTCATTTTCACGAAGTAGTCATACACTTCAACGCTGACACCAAAATCCTTCGCAAATGCCGCATAGGAAAGCAGTATTCCAACCAACAGCAAAACAATGAAATCGTATTTGCCTTTCGCATAATAATTGCGGTCGTGCAACCAACTGATTTCCGTCAAGTAATGTAGAGGTCCTAGGTAGGCATATGCCAATAAGAATGTTTCAAATGGATAAAAGTATGCAAGTACCGCTGTAATAAGCATTAATCCAATGTTGGCGTAATTGATTTTGTCTTCTCTTAATGCATTCATGATTGTGGATTTTATCTAA
>CANHMH010000136.1 GCA_947461635.1 Flavobacteriales bacterium
TCCACGTAATACAACAAAGAACGAAAAGCAAGTCGTTGTAGCGATCAAACAAGTGAAGGCTAACGATTATTACATGGAGAAAATCAAATTGAATTCAGCAACAACGATTGATTACATTTCCTCCGAAACGATGAAGAAAACGGGTGATGCGAATGTGACAGCTGCGGTGGCGCGTGTTTCAGGTGTTTCCACGAACGGTGGACTCATCACTGTGCGCGGAATCGGTGACCGTTACGTAAAAACAACACTGAATGGATCACGCATTCCAACTTTGGATCCGCTGACGAATAACATTAAGTTGGATATTTTTCCTTCTAGTTTGGTCGATAACATCATTATTACGAAGACCGCGAGTCCAGATTTACCTGGCGATTGGGCGGGAGCCTATATTTCAGTGGAAACGAAAGATTTTCCGGATAAATTAACGGTGAATGTGGAGTCATCTTTTGGTTACAACGCACAAACTACGTTTAAAGATTTTATCACTTCTGACCGTAGTGGAACGGATTGGTTAGGATTTGATGGAGGGCTTCGCTTACGTGAGGATCGTAATGAACAGATTATGCAACCCATTCTAAATCCCAGTAATTATCAGGAAATGGTTGCCTTAGGATTAGGGGATTATTTTAAATCGATTGGAGTGACTGGTTGGAAGGACGGTAGTTCAGAAGAGAGCACCTATATGCGATTGGGTTTAGTTCAATTGGGTTTACTTGCAGCTGGACAGGTAAATGACAACGCGGCTTTTCAAACTGCATTGAATACTTATAATGTTCAATATGCAACTCAAGCATTCGACATAATAAATCCGAATGGAACAATTTACACCAATGGTTTTGCTAACAATTGGAACACCATTTATCGTAAAGCCCCGTTAAACTTCACCCAGAATTTCAGTGTGGGAGATCAAGTAAAATTATTCGGTAAGCCACTAGGTTACTTTTTCGGATTGCGCTATGGTAGTGCAGTGCGTTTCGATCCGAATGGAATTTCACAGCGTATATTACCAGAAGAATTGAATTATGCATGGGAATACACGGATGAGGCAAATATTAGTCGGCAAACCAACTCGTGGAGCATGCTCCTAAATTTGGCTTACAAATTGAATGATTATAATAAACTATCTTTTCTCATCATGCCAAATGTTACAGGTACAAACGACGTGGCAAATTTCTCGACGCAGTGGAATTTAGGAATTGATGCAGAAGAAATCAATGTCCGTAAAAACATTTTCTATGAACAGCGCGAGCAGAAAATCTATCAATTTGCTAGCCAACACGTATTACCGAAGTCCAAAATAAAGATGGATATCAATGCATCTTTTACAGATGGTCAAAGTACCGCTCCAGACTTTAAATTAACAAAATATGTCGCCTTTAGACAAGGAAATCAAATCACTCCGGGCTTTCAGTTTTCACCGAATGCGGACGATGGAATTAGACGTTACTACCGTTATTTAGATGAAAATTTATTAGATACTCGTGTTCAAATCGAAGTACCACTTTCAAAAGAAACGGTAAAATTGGTTAGAAAAGTAAAGCTTGGTGGAGCATATCAATTGACCACAAGAAATTCTAGCATGGAGGAATATTTTTTAACTTCAGGAAACGCAATCTTACCTTCACTTCAAAATGACGACATCAATGCTTATTTGACCGATGATAAGTTCACCATGAATAACGGTCAACTCGGATTTTTCTACGAACAACGTAAATGGGATTGGAATTATACCTTTGGTCAAACAGCCATAACTTCTACATTTGCTTTAGTTGATTTTGAATTCACTAAAAACCTACGCTTTAATGGTGGATTGAGGGTTGAGAAAGTCGATTTGCTGTGTGATGTAAACAAATATGACTTACTTGGATACGAACTAAATGATGCCAGAAGGTTCAATTCAGCTGGATTTCCCTTGATCAATCCGGGTATCCTTGATCAATCCAATTTTTTACCTTCAGGTAGTTTGATTTACAAGTTGGTTAATAAGAAGAACACATCTAATTTTCGTTTGAATTTTAGTCAAACGGTTGCACGTCCAAACTTACGTGAAATGAGTGGTGCAGCTATTTACGACAACGAGTTTAGAACCTTGATTTACGGAAATCCGAACTTAAAAATGGTAGAGATTTACAACTACGATTTCCGATTTGAGAATTACTTTAAAGGAGGAGATAATATTTCTGTGAGCGCATTTTACAAGGACTTCACCAACCACATTGAAATGGGTTTTGGTGCCTCGGGGATTACTTGGGATAATAACCAAAATTCGTATGTTGCTGGGATAGAAATCGAAGGAAAAAAAGAAATAGGTAAGCACTTCGAGTTTCGTTCCAACGTAACTTTGGTTAAATCTTATTCACAGTTTATCCGTAAAGACTTGGTTATTTTACCTAATAATCAAAGTTTATACATACCTATTGATACCGTAGAACGCACCATGTTTGGACAAGCACCTTACATTGTCAATGGCATATTAAGTTATACTTCCGATTCCTTGGGCTTAACGGCAACGGTTAGTTATAACGTACAAGGGCCACGTTTAGTCCTTACAGGAATATTAAAAGGCCGTCCGGATGTATACGAAATGCCACGTCATACGGTTGATATCAAAGTATCAAAAACGCTCAGTAAACATTTCGCTATGAGTCTGACGGTACGAGACCTTTTAAACGCACCGGTATTACGTGCCTATAAAACTCCGATGGGATACATTGATTTTGACCGTTTTCGTTACGGTACGAATTACCAATTGAGCATATCTTATAAATTATAATGATCAACAACATGCGCTACCTTCTTTTTGTCTTTTTAATCTCTGCGGTTCAATTCACGGGTTTTTCTCAATTGGAGAAAGTCATCGTGGAGAAATACTATGTAAGTGACCTGAACGATGCAACAGATACCCTTGGTGGCGGACTCCCTGTTGGTTCCACCACGTACCGAGTATATGTTGACCTCGCTCCTGGAAGTGTGTTAAAAAAAATCTATGGAGATGCCAATCATCCCTTTTCCATTCAAAGTACAGCGCCCTTTTTTAATCACGAAAGTGATGGTCAAACTTTCGCGAAGGATTTTGTGAAAAACCGTTATTTAGAAGGTGTAGTGGCTTTGGACACGTGGTTAACTCTGGGTCAAACCACGAAAACCCAGGCTGGAAAAACATACGTCGGAGTCTTGAAAAACCAAGACCTTGATGGTTCCTTTATTGGTGGTGTCAATAACGACGGCGGATCCGAATTGATACCAACTGGATTATTAGTAAACAATGATGTCAGTGCGGGAATCCCTTTGATTCAAGCGGATGGTATGGATACCATGGCCACTATTCCAACATCATGGAGCCATTTTGGCTTGTTAGATTTTGTTACAGGAAACGACTCAACTATGTTTGGATCTCTATCTGTAAATAATGAATTCATTTCTACTAATTTCTATTTGTCTAATTCGGGCATAAAAGGATTGATTCCAGATAGTAACCAAATTTTAGTGGCACAATTAACAACAATAGGTGAACTCTCATTTCAATTGAATATTGAAGTAGATGCATTCATTAATGGGACATTAGAGACCATCACTTATGTTTCTTCAAGTGATACACTTTTGCCCGGTGAAGTCTATAATCCATATTTGATTTATCCGACAACTTGTGGCTGTAATAATCCGAACTATTTAGAATTTGACCCTAATGCAGCTTGTTTAGAACCTGGTACTTGTATTACACCGTCGGTTTTTGGTTGTTTGGATACCATGGCGTGTAATTACGACCCAGCGGTGAATGTGAATATGCCCAATTTATGCTGTTATCCGGGTAAGTGTAATAATCGCGATATCGCAATTGTTTGTCCAGCATTACGTGGCGATAACTTTGAGTTTTTAGTTTATCCAAATCCAAGTGCTACTGAATTTTATTTGGATGTGTACAGTGGTATGGCCAACGAAGCCATTCAAGTACAAGTCTTTAATACATTTGGAGTGAAAGTATATGAAAACGCATTCGTTCCAACTACAATGCTTACAGGTGAAAAATTAGAATTGTCTACCGAGGAAAAAGGAGTGTACCACATCAAAGTACAAATCGGAGAGCAAGTTCAAACGCAATTATTATTTAAAAATTAAACCATGAAGCAGATTCTTTTTATGGTGGTTTTACTTTCCCTTGGTATCCAAGCGTGTAAAAAAGAAACCCAAACTCCTGTTATTTTAGAATATGGTACAGTGATAGATGTTGACGGAAATTCATACAAAACCGTGAAAATTGGCGACCAATGGTGGATGTGTGAGAATTTACGTGTGAAGCATTTTCAAGATGGATCGAGTATCACCTTGGTCGGAAATGTAGACCAAGATTCAGCGTGGGCAAATTCAACTGCTCCTGTTTACAGTGTTTTAAATGATACGCTTTATGGTTGTCTTTACAATAGTTTTGCAGTGCAAGATTCCCGTAAGTTAGCTCCAGCGGGATGGCACATTCCTTCAGATGAAGAATGGAAAACCATGGAGAAAACCATTGGAATGACAGAAGTTCAGTCGAATCAATTAGCTTGGCGAGGAACGAATGAAGCAGAACTTTTATTGAACAAGAATGGAGAAGGTTGGCAAACAGGAACGATTCCTTTTGGAATGGACACCTATGATTTTTCTATTTTACCAGCGGGTTGCCGTTTATTTTCAGGAGAAATGACCTTCGGGTACACTGCTTTTTTCTGGACGGCAACTTCTAATACAAATGGCCAGGCTTATTACCGTTATTTTGATTCCCAAAAGAAAAACATTTTCAGACAAACGACTTATCCGCAGTATGGGATGAGCATCCGTTGTGTGAAAGACTAAAAAAGAAAAGATGATCCGATTATTCTGTTTATTTATCCTATTCAATACTGCCTTATTCGCGCAAGACGCCAGTCCTTGGTCCATTGGTGTATTAGGAAGCGGTGCGACTACATACCGTTTCACCAGATCTGATGCTTCCATGCGTTGGCTGAAAGATGAGTTGGATTCAACAGAATCATGGAAAAATGGCTATTCTTACGGGTTAAGCGCTGATTATGGCTTCTCGGAAAAATTAAGTTTACGCAGTGGATTCGTTTTTAACCAATGTGGCCAAGCACTCAAACATGTAGATGGGTATCAATCGTTCAAGGTCAACTACCAATTCATCGATCTGCCGTTAACCTTACGCTATGCGATTCCAACAGAGAATGCCAACGTGATTTTTGGTGCGGGCCCACAATTGACCTATTTAATACGTTCAAGAGCGCTTTACCAAGGCATCGACGATATCGCATTAAACAAAACTACGATCAATGATGAATCCCTTCATAAACTAGGTCTTGCGCTTGGCGCACAAATTTCGTATGACCGATATTTAGGAAACAAGTGTTCCCTCGAACTCGGACTTCAATACCGCCAACAAGTACTCA
>CANHMH010000137.1 GCA_947461635.1 Flavobacteriales bacterium
AGCGATTGAAAACGATCCGTTGGTTGAAGTGAGTTTACAATATAAAAAGTAACTTTGTTTTATGATTCCTTTCTCACCCCCTCGCATCGACCAAAGAGTCGTAGATGAAGTAACGGCAGCGCTATTAAGCGGCTGGATTACCACCGGTCCACGTACGAAATTGTTCGAAAAGAAGATTACGGAATACTGTGGCTGTCAAACCACGGTTGCTGTCAACTCATGGACCGCAGGAATGGAAATATTATTGCGCTGGTGGGGAGTTGGTCCGGGCGATGAAGTGATTATTCCAGTTTATACCTATTGTGCAAGTGCAAATGTTGTTTTGCATACGGGTGCGACCCCTGTAATGGTGGACATCAGTTCAGAAGATTTCAATATTTCGATTGAAAAAATCAAAGCAGCAATTACGGAGCGTACAAAAGTAATCATGCCCGTAGATATTTCCGGATTTCCATGTGACTATGATGCAATCTTTCAACTCGTTGAGGCAAATCGTGCCATTTTTGAAGCGTCAAACGAAAAACAAGAAAAACTGGGGAGGATATTAGTCACAGCAGATGCAGCGCACAGCTTCGGGGCAACATATCAAGGAAAAGTTTCAGGAGCGATTGCCGATGTTACCTGTTTCTCTTTTCACGCCGTGAAAAACCTTACCACTGCGGAAGGTGGAGCGATCTGTTTTAACTTACCCGCTGGATTTGACCACGAAGAAATTTACAAAGAATTTTGTATTAAAATCCTTCATGGACAATCCAAAGATGCTTTGGCAAAAGCACAAAAAGGCGCTTGGCGTTACGACGTCTTGGAGCCTGGATTCAAATGTAACATGACTGACCTGCAAGCAGCAATAGGACTCATCGAATTGGAACGTTACCAAGAGAACCTCGATCGAAGAAAAACGATTTTTGAAGCGTATGATGCTGCTTTCCAAAAAACAACTTGGGCCATCACACCGGTGCATCAAACTGCAGAGAAACAGACGTGTTACCATTTATACCAGCTAAGAATTGCAGATGTCAGTGAAGAGCAGCGCGACGCAATTATCCAAGAGATTTTCGAACAAGAAGTCTCTGTAAACGTACATTTTCAACCTTTACCCCTTTTGACAGCCTATAAAAATTTGGGCTACAAGATGGAAGATTATCCAGAAGCATGGAATAAATATTCTACAGAAATTTCATTGCCTGTTTATTTCAACTTGACGGATGAACAAGTACAGGAAGTAATAGCTGCAGTGAAAAAGGCTGTTTTTAAGGTATTACAAAAATAGTTTATGAATAAAACACTGTTTTTCTGTCTTATTGTAATGCTATTTACTTGGACAAATACATCTGCGCAAATGAAACCAAATCCGATTTGGGAAAAGGACATTGTCGATACCTGTGTGGTCATTCCACTTGGTGTCGATTTCGGCTCATGTGCGATGCCTCTAGGCTGGGCTTTAAGTGATTCCGGATGTGTCATGCTTTCTGGATGTAGTATGATTGGTTCTAATGGAATCAATTATTCTACTTCCTTTTTCCAAAGCTCGTATCAATGCAATGGCGCTTGTATACAAGACACCACGGTTTTACTTGCATGTGTTGATAGTAATCTGATCAATCTAAATGTCCAATGTCCAGCAATTTACGAACCGGTTTGTGGTTGTGATTCCATCACCTATTCCAATTCCTGTGAAGCAACGAACCATGGGGGTGTTGTATCATTTACTGATGGTGAGTGCGGAAGTGCAAAGGTGACGGAAAATTGGATGAGTTTTATCGAAATTCAACCGAATCCGTTTACTTCCAGCTTTAACCTCACATTTGGATCACAAATGAAAGCATTGATTAAATTGTATAAATCAACCGGAGTATTAATTTCCACTCAACAAATTGAAACTATAACAATAGAATTTAATACGGAGCTTTTAAGCCCAGGAATGTATTTTATTGATGTGACTGATCAATCAAGCGGTCGAAAATTCTCAAAACGTATCATAAAACAATAAATTATCCTTTTTGATTCACCTTATGAGTGATTTTTAAAGTCTGAATGTCATTATTCGATAAAAATCGATTGAACCCTAATCGAAACGAAATATTTCACTAGTTTTTTCTATTATTTATTAATAATATATATTCTAACTTTATCCCATGGTTAGAATTTCAATTTTACTATTCTTTTTACATTTCTCAGTAAATCGTTCTGTTACGATTGATGAAGAAAAAGTAATAAATCTAGGAAGCAAATCTTGTAAGCTAATTCGCAAAGGGAACCTTGAAAACAGATCACTTTTTTTATCATTGCACGATGATGAAAACACTTCCGTTGTTGCTTTTAATGAGGTTAGTCAGTCCATAGGTCAACCCGTATTGATTGAATTACAACAAAGCGGCTCACGATTTATTAAGTATGGTTACAATGGATTGGAATACTCCATTGATCCAAATAGGATTTTTACAGAAATAGGATTAACCAGTACACTGAAAAAGTACAATAAATCCTTTCCTAATGAAGTAAAAGAATCTCTTATTAAATTCTCAAAGCAATTATTAGAACTCATCTTGCCTTCAGATAAAAAGAAGTACATCGTTGCAATCCATAACAATTCAAACGATAATTATTCTGCAAAATCGTACGTTGGCAATAAAGATGCTGAGAAAATTTATATGAATCCAGCCGAGGACGTAGATGATTTTTTCTTCGTAATAAATCAACAAGATTTCGAATTTTTCAAAGCAAAAAAAAGAAATGTTATTCTGCAAAGTAAGCAAGCTACAGATGACGGATCCTTTTCAATTTTTTGCGCAAGGAATTCCCAAGCTTACATTAATATTGAGGCGCAAGACGGACACAAGGATGTACAGAAAAAAATGATCAAGGAAGCGTATGAATTGATCATGTCAAAATAAACACTTAATCGAATTCAACACAGTAAAAATTGACAAAAAAGATCATAACATCCCTTTTATCGACTCGAATAAAGTAGTTCTTCAATAATCTTAAAAGGATCCTTTGGTATTAAAGATAAATCAAATCATTAAAGGGTATTTTTATTATTTTTATGATTGAAAATAATTTATCATTTCTTTGATAACGTACATTTTCACTTAATTCAATAATCACATAAATCAGTTTAACATGAAAACACTGTTTTTTTCTTTTGTTATTTTACTTATTCTTCCTTTTAACACAAATGCTCAAACCACTTCGTATACTGGTGAAATTGGTGATGAAAAAATTAAAGGAACCTTAACATTTAAAAAAGATGATACCGTTTCAGGTAGTTACTATTTTGTTTCTCGTCCGGATCGTGTATATAAAATTTCCGGAACCAATTTCGTAAACGGTGAAATTAAAGCTGACATATCCTATGCCGGCAGAGATGTTTATGGTGGTACTCTGACAAAAACACTGACGGATTCTTATGTTGTTTGGGAGGGAGATTTTTGGAAAGAAAATGCAGATGGTGAGACTTTTTACATAATCCTTCGCAGGCCAAGGTAAATTTCTTGTTTCAACTATTCATTTAAGAAAAATTCAAAGGCATTCTATCATAAATGAAAAAATGAAACTATGTTTCATCTTATGGAATTCAATGAATCCAAACATCTATCATAAAAGTTTTCTTATGAAATGGATGCTATTTCTTTTACTTACCACTTTCTCCTCATCTTTATTTTGTCAACAAGTAGGTGAATTTAAAAAATTCTTAACCATTGATTTAGTTGGTGACAAACAAATGGAAATGGTTCAGGATTCAAGTACTATTGAAACCACTTATCTAGGAAAACTTGACATGAAAGAAGGAGGTTTTCATTCAAAATCTATTTCGTATCATGTACTTACTCAGTTTACACTTGTTCAAGTAGCAATGGGAAAACATGGACAAAGCCGATTGATTTTTACCGACGAGGAAGGTTTACCCATCAAAATCTACACCTTTGATCTACCAGAGGAACTGCCCACAGGGATAAAGAATAACGGTTTAACCTTCGGTGAAACAACGATGCGATATTTCTCACTTCCGGATGTGTTTTGCGTGCCGAATGGAGCTTGCTTTGAATAAGTGAAGTCAAAACGATTTATGTGGAATCACTTTATTATTAGCATCTAACGTAAAACGTCATGACAAAATCATTCTTCCTTTTTCTGTTCCTTTTCACAGTTGAATCTGTCCAAAGTCAACAATCAATTAGTGCTTGCTATTCATGCAATTTCCCCATTATCGGTTGGTTTGGAACACGACTTAAATTGAATGACGATCATAGTTTTGACTATTTGTTTCACGGAGATCTTTATCATGACCACATCGACGGCACCTATGAAATCGAAGGAAACACCATTAAACTAACCTATAGGGAGGAAAGGGATACCATTGAAATTATAGGTATGGATACCTTAGGTAATTTAGATTCTTTTCAAATTCATGTTCCAGAAAATAATGCGGTAAATTTTAGGCCCAGTAAATTAAAAATACAAGGTGCGAGATTGATCCTTTATGATCGAAAAGGTAAAAGGATCCGAAGAAAAATGAATGCCAGAGAAAAGTGGAGGAAATATTATTTTGTCAAGGTTCCTTGTGAATAATTTCGTCTTGATTCAATAACTTGGTTACTTCATAATATAAGCAAAACAAAGTTAAATTACAAATTCGAATGGTTAATTATTAATCCTATTTTTGATTATTATTTAATCATTTATGTTAGTCAAAACCTACTCCAGTACCGTTTTCGGTATAAACGCCACGACCATCACCATTGAAGTCAATTTAGGCATTGGTGTCAACTTTTATTTAGTCGGATTACCTGATAATTCCGTCAAAGAAAGTCAACAACGCATCAAAGCGGCCTTTAAAAACAATGACCTTAAATTTCCCGGAAAAGAAATCACGGTGAACATGGCTCCTGCAGATATTCGCAAAGAAGGATCCGTTTTCGATTTACCCATCGCCATTGGAATTCTAGCCGTCAGTGAACAGGTGAAAATCGATCACCTAAATGAATACTTGATGATCGGAGAATTGTCGCTCGACGGTTCCGTTCAAGCTACCAAAGGAATATTACCCATTGCCCTTCAAGCAAAAAAAGAAGGATTTAAAGGAATCATTGTCCCGAAGATCAATGCACAAGAAGCGGCCGTCGTTCAAGATATAAAGGTATATGGTGTAGAGAATATCCGCGAAGTAATTGACTTTATGAACGATGAATCGGCCCTAGAACCAACCATTGTAGATGTCTCCGCCTCTTTCCAACAAAACACAGATGTTTTTGACGACGACTTTCGCGATGTCAAGGGACAAATGAACATCAAACGTGCCTTCGAAATTGCGGCAGCTGGTTCACACAACGTGAT
>CANHMH010000138.1 GCA_947461635.1 Flavobacteriales bacterium
CCGAAAATGATTGTCCTTTCGATTGATGATGACTTTGCTTTTAAAGAAAGTCCATGGTTGAGTTTCAGAAATAATGCTCTTTACGCTTTTACAAAATATGACTACATTAACGAAGAACTCATTGGGCAAATGGAAAACCATCCCTTTTCGCGGTATTTCAACATTGCTCGATTACGTAAAATTCACCTTGATTTCGGTCCGCCCGAATTAGAGGATACTGATATTCTGTGGAAATGTGGGTCCATGCCAATTCCTTTTAAAAACAAAGAGGTAATATTTGGTCCAAGAGACACAAGTAATGTAACTTATGATGTTTCTGCAGAAGCGAGTTGGTATGTCGATGCGTACAAGCAAATTATCGAGGATTGTTCAGCATTAGGCATTCAAATTTATGTAGTGTTGCCGCCTAATTACCGTCCATTAAATCCAGCGTTTCTAAAGCGTGTGAAGGAAGTAACGCCAAAATCTGCAGAAATTTTCGTTTACAATCAATCCCAAAAGGCTTATGCGGACTCAAACTACTTTTACGATCCGTCACATTTGCAACAAAATGGGGCTAGTTTATTCACGAAGGAATTGTCTGATTACCTGAAAGACCGAAAATAAACAAAAGGGCCTCAAAGGGTGTTACATCGAAAACACTTCATGAAAGCACTTTTATTTCCCTTTCTAATTCTATTGATTCAAGCCACTTCATCGCTTTTTGCGCAAAACATCCACTTCACCTTCCATAACGGATCGTTAAAATCAATTCCTTTGGTGATTCCAAGTGTGATGAATCCAAACTTGAATCCGCTTTCTAATAGTGGTATTTCGTTAAACGTTGGGCAAAACGTGTATTTCTATCCATCTGGAACTTCAAAAAAACGCGCGTTGCTCTTTATGGTAGATGATTCCTTTCAACAAGATCAAGTACTAGAAATCGATGCAATGATTGAAAAACGCAAGAAAGAGTTGAAAGCAAATTGATTGTTAATGAGACTTTCTCAGAAATAAAGTAACTTTGAACGATGTACATTTCACTCACAGGACTTAAGCCCAAAAATTTCATTTCCTTCTTTCGCTTTTGGCGTTACGCAGTTCCCTCTTTTCGTCAAGCACAGACCGCAAAAGGAAATCTTTCCTTAAGTGCCAAACGCATCAACGGGTATCAATGTACAGTGACCTCCTGGGAAAGCCGTGAAGTGATGTTGGAATTCATGCGCAGTGGCGCACACTTTGAGGCCATGAAACAATTCCACAAAATCGCAACGGGAAGAACATATGGTTACGAGTCAGATCAAGTTCCAACGGCTGAAGAAGCCTTTCGCTTGTTAATGGAAAAAGGAAAAGATTATTAATCTAATTGAAGTTCCATGAGCAAATCCGTTTGCTCGTCACTTCCCAACATGAATGAATGTTTCCCGAAGAATTGAAATTGATTTCGTTCGTAAAATAGAATCGCTGAAACATTATGTTCCCAAACTCCTAACCAAATTAATTTCAGTTGTTTGTCCTTCGTTATTTGAATAGAATAATCAAGTAAAAACTGACCCACTCCCCTGTTTTGATATTCCTTGCCAACATAAATCCGCTCGATTTCCATGGAAGGGATGTCTCGTTTTTCCGTTTGCGCCTCCGCTTCGTTTAATTTTAAATAAGCCAAGATTTTGTCACCACTCTTAGCGAAATAGAAAGATGTAGACGGATTACTAAACTCTGAAGTCAATTGTTCCAGGGACAAATTCACCTCCAAGTAATGATTCATGTCTTCATGGGTATTCACTTCCGCAAACGTATCGAAAAAGGTTTGACGACTGATTTCTTGTAATGCCAGTAAATCGGTTTTTTTTACGCGGTGAACCACTAATTCATTCATGTCACAAAAGTACATAATCACTTCTATTTCATGTTAATGAAAGCAAGCTTGAAAGTATATAAGTTTTATCAATGTATGTATAAATAATATCAATGTATTCTATGGTTTCTTCGCGTTAAATTTGAGTCACTAAAATCAATCAAGTAACTATGAAAAAGCAACTATTGACTATGAGTCTGTTCATTACCGGAATGGTAGTTGGACAAAAAGCTGCAGAAAAAAGCGAGGGACAATGTCCTATGGGCTTTGGAAAATCCAAAACAAAAACGGAATCCACTTCTGTTACGCCTGCAGAATATCAAACTTCAAAAGAGCCAAACACAAACCGTGATTGGTTTCCAAATCAATTAGATTTATCGATTTTACATCAGAATTCGACACTTTCGAATCCAATGGATCCGAATTTTAATTACCGTCAAGCGTTTATGACCCTTGATTACACTGCCTTGAAAAAGGACATCGAAAAAGTATTAACCGAATCACAAGATTGGTGGCCAGCGGATTTCGGTAACTACGGACCATTGTTCATTCGTATGGCTTGGCACAGTGCGGGAACGTATCGCACCGGTGATGGACGCGGTGGATCCTCTGCAGGACAACAACGTTTTGCGCCATTGAACAGTTGGCCAGATAATGGAAACTTAGATAAAGCGCGTCGCTTGCTTTGGCCAATCAAACAAAAATATGGAGAGAAAATTTCTTGGGCAGATTTAATGGTTTTGGCTGGAAATGTAGCACTTGAAAACATGGGATTCAAAACATTTGGATTCTCCGGTGGACGTGTAGATGTTTGGGAGCCAGAAAAAGACGTTTACTGGGGAATGGAAAAGAAATGGTTAGCCGATCAACGCTATTCGGGTAATCGTCAATTGGAAAACCCACTTGCAGCTGTTCAAATGGGATTGATTTACGTGAATCCAGAAGGACCAAATGGTAATCCAGATCCGCTTTTAGCAGCGAAGGATATTCGTGAGACTTTTGGTCGCATGGGAATGAACGACGAAGAAACCGTAGCGTTAATCGCTGGTGGACACACGTTCGGAAAAACACATGGTGCAGGACCAGCTTCGAATGTGGGTGCAAATCCAGAGGATGCAAGTATCGAAGAGCAAGGATTTGGTTGGAAAAGTTCGTATAAATCAGGAAAAGGAAAAGATGCCATTACTTCAGGTTTGGAAGTAACCTGGACAACGACTCCGACAAAATGGGGACATTCTTACTTTAAAATCCTTTACGGGTACGAATGGGAATTAACGAAGAGTCCAGCGGGAGCGAATCAATGGGTGGCAAAAACAACTGATGCCATTATTCCGGACGCTTTTGATGCCAACAAAAAACAATTGCCAACGATGTTGACTACAGATTTATCCATGCGCTTTGATCCTGCTTACAACTTGGTTTCACAACGATTCATGGAGCATCCGGAGCAATTTGAAGATGCGTTTTCTCGTGCTTGGTTTAAATTAACACACCGTGATATGGGGCCAAATTCCCTTTATTTAGGTCCAGAAGCACCGAAAGAAAACTTGATTTGGCAAGATCCAATTCCAACATTGAATCACGAAATTGTCAATGAACAAGACATCGCGCAATTAAAAACAAGTATTCTTGCTTCGGGAATTCCAGCAAATGAATTCATTGAAACAGCTTGGGCATCTGCAAGTACATACAGAGGGTCAGACAAACGTGGTGGCGCAAATGGCGCGCGTATTCAATTGGAGCCACAACGCAACTGGGAAGTGAATAATCCAGCGCAATTAGACCGAGTTTTAAAAGCCTTGAGAAAAATCCAAGGAGAATTCAACGCGAAAAACACAACAAAGAAAATCTCTATGGCGGATTTAATTGTTTTAGCAGGTAGTTTTTCAGTAGAAGAAGCAGCGAAAAAAGCAGGATATTCAATGACGGTTCCTTTTACGCCTGGAAGAATGGATGCAACGCAAGAACAGACAGATGTGAAATCCTTCGCAGTTCTTGAGCCAATGGCAGATGGATTCAGAAACTACACGAAAACGCAATATACTTTGTCGACGGAAGAATTATTAGTGGATAAAGCACAATTGTTAACCTTAACAGCTCCTGAAATGACTGTTCTTGTTGGAGGGATGCGTTCGTTGAATGCGAATTACAACAATGAAAACAATGGGATTTTGACTAACCGTCCTGGTACTTTGTCGAATGATTTCTTTGTGAATCTTTTAGACATGTCTACGGAGTGGAAAGCAACTTCAGATACGAAAGAAGTATTTGTTGGACGTGATCGTAAATCAGGAGATGTCAAATGGACAGCCACACGCGCTGACCTAATCTTTGGTTCGAATTCAGAATTACGTGCTTTAGCAGAAGTTTACGCAAGTGCGGATGCAAAAGAGAAATTTGTTAAAGATTTCATCGCCGCTTGGACAAAAGTGATGAACCTCGATCGTTTTGATGTGAAGTAGTTCATTTCAAACAATAGTGGGAAGTCCTGGCACAATTGTCAGGACTTTTTTTATGGTACTCAATGTAAATGAAAATTATCTATTTTTACTGAGTAAAACCAACTCATGAGAAATGTCATCAAATTAGAATCCGCAGGGATTTTCTTGGTTCTTCTTTTTGCATACCACCTTCAATTTCCAAAGGAATGGGGGATCTTTTTCTTATGGTTTTTCGCGCCAGACTTATCCTTTTTAGCTTACGTAATCTCTAAGAAAAGTGCCGGTGTATTTTATAATATCGCCCATCACCAAGGAATCATTGCTGTTATTATGTGTATTTCTTTTTACGTTGATTGGATGTATGCCTATCAAATTGGATTCATCTTTTTAGCGCATTCTGTTTTTGACCGTATGATGGGCTACGGATTAAAATACTTAGATCATTTTGATCACACACATTTAGGTTGGATCGGAAAAAGTAAACACCTGAATAACCCCAACGAACAATAACCCCTTAAATTTTCATCATGTTAAAACATTCCATTTTATTTTCAATCAGTATCCTTTTCACATTGTCTTCTTTTTACTTAGAGAAAACAACAGATCTCAATCCAACGGGAACCTATGAATACGACCATGGAAACAACGGAAATGGAAAAGTGAAAGTTCAAAAGTTAAGCACGGATAAAATCAAAGTAAGCATTTTTGTTGTTGGTGGTGAGCCAAGTCACAACATGGGTGAATTTATGAACGTACTTAAAATTAAAAATGGGACTGCAATTTATAAATCAGGTGATTGTGGCTTAAAGTTTGTTTTCACAAGTAAGTCAGTAAAAGTGATACAGACGGGTTGGGATTGTGAATTTGGTGCCGGAATTGTCGCAGATGGATATTACAAAAAGATTTCCAGCAAAGTTCCAAATATGGACGAACCCTATTAATGAAGTTTAAACTACTCTTACTTTCCTTTCTCGGGATATTTACACTTCAATCTCAAACGAGTTTGAATCTAATGTCCTACAATATTCGTTACGACATCACCACCTCGAATGCGAG
>CANHMH010000139.1 GCA_947461635.1 Flavobacteriales bacterium
AATCAACCAATCAGGACGTAAGGTACTCAATTCCCAAAACTTATTGGCATTGTGCGTATAACAAAATATCCTAGAATCTTGATAAAAAGGCATGTATTTAGCTTTTGGATTGACCTTTAAAATTTCTTTTTTTGATGAAAAACCTGGATTCAACCAAATTTTCACACCTGAACCGTCCTTCATGATTTTCTCCATAGAATAGGCCAAACTTCCTGTTCCCTTGGTTTGATCATAGATATAATTCAATCCTGAATTTCGAAATAATTCCGCCATAAAACTTTGTCCTGCCGGCGCATACCAAAAATCCCCGGTAACATTTCCTGAAACCATTGGGGCTTGATGGATAGTTGAATTTCTTGACTTTAAGTAAGCCTTTTCAATGGATTTAAATAATTCAATTGACTCCGGTAATTTTCCCGTCAAAGCGCCAAATAACAAAATCCATTCTGCTCTTCCCAATGCAGATTGCTCTCTCCAATCAAAGTCAGGAATACATTGGATGCCCAATTTTTCTAATCGTTTTTCTTGAGAAAATGAACCTGAAAAAGCACTGTAAATGACATATTCCGACTTCGAATGCAGTAATTGATCCACCGACATCGTCTGTTCATTTTGAAGTTCCACGATGCGTTTTTGCTTGAATTGTTTTTTCACATTGGGACTGTAGACATAGCGAATATCTGTAATCGCGGCTATTCTTTTCTCTTGATTTAAGGCAGACATCATACCAATGTGCGTAGCAGATAAAACAGCTAAGTGCTTTGCCGGAGCGGAAACGGTCAGCTGAAAATGCTTGTCCTCTTTGTCGGGATGTTGAATTCGAATTTGATATCCTTCGCCCACTTTATAAATACATAAGTATTTACTATGTCGACAAAGATTCGTTTGTGTCGATTCCGTTGGAGTGTGTTTCTTTGATTCGTTCGAACAAGATACAATGCTCACCAAAAGAACAACCAATAAAAACCTCATCTACTTAATATTGTTCTGATTCATTCGGGAAGTCGCCGGACTGTACGTCCTTGATGTATGCTTGGAACGAATTCATCATTTGCTCATGCAAATTATTGTATTTTCTCAAAAATCGAGGATTGAATTCATTGTTGATTCCCAACATGTCATGAACGACAAGTACTTGTCCATCTACCCCATTTCCCGCGCCAATTCCAATGATTGGAATAGAAACCATCTTCGCTACTTGAGCCGCTAGTTGAGCAGGGATCTTCTCCAAAACAATGGCAAAACATCCAACTGCTTCCAATGCTTTTGCATCGTCGATTAAACGCTGTGCTTCTTCTTCTTCTTTCGCACGAACAACATATGTTCCGAATTTATAAATGGATTGAGGCGTAAGCCCTAAATGTCCCATTACCGGAATTCCAGCAGTTAAAATGCGTCCAATAGATTCGATGATTTCTTGCCCACCTTCCATTTTCACCGCGTGTCCACCCGTCTCTTTCATGATTTTAATCGCGCTAGAAAGGGCTTCTTTAGAATTTCCTTGATACGAACCGAAAGGCATATCAACCACTACCAACGAACGTTTCACCGCACGAACTACTGATGCAGCATGATAAATCATTTGATCCAGGGTAATTGGCAAGGTTGTTTCGTGTCCAGCCATGACATTGGAAGCAGAATCACCAACAAGGATGACATCAATTCCAGCTTCGTCCACAATGCGCGCCATTGAAAAATCATAGGCTGTCAACATGGATATTTTTTTACCCGCATTCTTCATTTCATGAAGGGTATGCGTCGTTACTTTTTTTACGTTTGAATGAACTGACATAGTTTCGTTTATCCGGCTGACGGACTCCATAGGAATCAAACAATCAGCTTCATTTGAGCAAAATTAAGGCTTAATCTTTGAATGTACTAATCTAGGTTAGACTGAGAAAAATTAGAGTGAATTCAAATAGGCATCTACGTTTGATTGAATACGAGCACTAATGTTTGAAGTTTCTGATTTCACAAATGCATTTCCAGTGATTTTCTCGTAAAGTTCAATGTAACGATCCGTGATTGTCGCGACAAATTCATCTGGCATAAAAGGCATTTCCTGTCCATCTAATCCTTGAAAATCGTTTTCAATTAACCATTGACGAACGAATTCTTTGGACAATTGCTTTTGAGCTTCTCCATTCGCTTGTCTTTCTTCGTATCCATCTTTGTAAAAGTAACGAGACGAATCTGGCGTATGGATTTCATCAATGAGAATGACTTCTCCATCGCGAATTCCAAATTCGTATTTTGTATCTACTAAAATCAATCCACGAGCAGCAGCCATTTCGGTTCCTCTTTGAAATAAGGCACGGGTATATGACTCCATTTTTTCGTAAATCGCTTGCGGAACGATTCCTTTCGCTAAAATATCCTCTCTCGAAATATCTTCGTCGTGTCCTTCTTCCGCTTTCGTAGCCGGAGTAATGATTGGCTCTGGAAAACGATCGTTTTCCTTCATTCCTTCCGGAAGAGCAACCCCGCATAACAGGCGTTTTCCTAATTTATACTCTCGTGCAGAATGTCCAGCAAGGTATCCGCGGATCACCATTTCAACGCGAACAGGTTCACACGCCAATCCGATCGCTACGCTTGGATCAGGTGTTGCCACAAGCCAATTTGGAACAATGTCTCTCGTTGCATCCAAAAACATGGTCGCAACTTGATTCAACACTTGTCCTTTAAATGGAATTCCCTTTGGTAAAATATGGTCAAATGCAGAAATTCGATCAGACGCCACCATCACTAATAATCCATTTTCCAAGGTATAGACATCACGAACTTTTCCATGGTAAACATTGGTTTGTCCCTTGAAGGTGAAATTTGACTCTGTTATTGCGTTCATTCTTTTTTTTCTTTTAGTTCTTTTTGTGTTTTTGCTTCTATTTCTGCTTTATCGAATGCTTCGATGATTTTCTTTACCAAGCGGTGTCTAATAACGTCGCTTTGTCCAAGTCTAATGACGCTTATTTCATCCACATCTTTCAATACGTCTAATGCGTAAGCCAATCCAGAACGTTGCTTACTTGGTAAATCAACTTGAGACATGTCACCTGTGATGATAAACTTAGCCGTCATTCCCATCCGCGTCAAAAACATTTTCATTTGCATTTGAGTGGTGTTTTGCGCTTCATCCAAAATAACAAAAGCTTTGTCAAGTGTTCGTCCACGCATGAAGGCAAGTGGTGCAATTTCGATCACACCAAATTCAATCATATCAGCTAATTTCTCTGCAGGAATCATATCGCGTAATGCATCGTAAAGTGGCATCAAATATGGATCAAGTTTTTCTTTTAAATCTCCCGGAAGAAATCCAAGATTTTCTCCAGCCTCGACTGCAGGTCTGGTTAAAATAATTCGTTTTACTTCTTTCGCTTTTAACGCGCGGACAGCTAGGGCAACAGCTGTATAGGTTTTTCCTGTTCCAGCTGGACCCACGGCAAAAACCATATCGTCTTTGTCTACAGCTTGAACCATTTTCTTCTGGTTTACTGTACGTGCCTTTATTTTTGCCCCACCGTTTCCATGAACCAATATTTCCGAACCGTCATCACTAGAAAGCAATTTGGAACCATCTTCCAACATCAAGTTGTCAATGTTATTCTCAGTTAGGTGATTAAATTTTTGGTAGTGTTGGATTAATAAGTTGAATTTACGTTCAAACTCATCCATTACCTCTTCGTCGCCATTTAAGGAAACCATGTTTCCACGCGCGGTAATTTTCAATTTTGGGAAAAACGTTTTAATGTGACGTAGGTTAGCGTCATTTACACCAAAGATTTCCGCTGGATTCAATCCGCTAATTTCGATAAGTCGATTTCCTAAGTTCAATTTATTTTGATGTATGTTCAGGGGTGATACTCTAAATTAGATTACTTTTGGTAAAATTATAAATTTCTGCGGACACTGATTTCTGTTTGACATGCAAATCGTAACACTTACTTCAGATAATGGACTTCAAGACTACTATGTAGCCGCAATTAAGGGTGCCATTTTAAATCAAATGCCGAACGCATCCATTATTGACATCTCGCATCACATTCGTCCATTTGACGTTGCAAACGCTGCTTTTCAATTGCGCTGTTGCTTTCAAGATTTCCCAAAAGGAACCATACATATTATTGGTGTAGATAGTGAGCCTGTTATAAACGGAGATAAATCAAGTTATCCGACAATTATGAAATTCCATGATCAGTACTTCATTTCGAACGACAATGGATTTTTCGGTTGTTTTCTTGACGAAGAGCATCCAGATGAAATGTACCAATACACAGAGATCGTTCAGCAGCCGGCATGGATAAAATTTCCAACAAAAAATTGTTTTGTTCCACTAGCAAAACGCATCGCTCAAGGGGAATCAATCAGTAGCTTTGCGAATCCGACGAATGCCTACAAACGAGCGTTCATGCAAAAACCTGTAATAGAACACTTGGTCATTCGTGGAAATGTCATTCACATTGATAGTTACGGGAATCTAATCACCAATATTAGTAAAGCAGATTTTGATCGTGTTGGAGATAAATCACCCTTCACCATTAAATACCTTAACAAAGAATATTACATTGACGAAATCAATGAGACCTACAATAATGTGTCCATGGGCGAACGTGTAGCCATTTTTAACAGTAGTCAACTTCTCGAAATCGCTATCAACCGCGGTGCAAATGGAAGCACTGGTGGTGCAAACAAACTTTTTGGCATGAGGCAAGGTGACCCCGTTCACGTCGAATTCACTCCAAAAGGTTCTAAAGAGGACATCGAATCCCTTTTCGCCTAGAACAATGATTACACGAATTGTTAAGTTAGAATTTCAGAAAAGTCACCTTCAAGAATTTTTGAATCATTTCGAGCAAGTGAAATGGTCTGTGGCTTCTTTCCCCGGTTGTCACGGAATGAAATTAATTCAAGACATAGAAAATCCTTGTCTCATTATGACTTACAGCATCTGGGAGAACGAGGAAGCACTTGATCAATATCGACTTTCTCCCCTTTTTAAATCCATATGGCCAAACATTAAACCTTGGTTCTCAGCAAAGGCTGAAGCCTGGACTTTAGAGGAATACTTCGATGGATTTCAAGGACTTAAATAGGTTAAAAGTCAAAAAAATTGAATATTTATTGGATAACCGGTAATTAAGCATACCTTTACCAAAATTAATTTATTACAAAATGAGTAGAGGAACAGTAAAGTTCTTTAATGAATCTAAAGGATTTGGGTTTATTATCGAAGACGACACGAACAAAGAATATTTTGTTCATGTTACAGGATTAATCGACAAAGTCAAAGAAAATGACGAAGTTGAGTACGATTTACAAGAAGGTCGTA
>CANHMH010000140.1 GCA_947461635.1 Flavobacteriales bacterium
CCACCGATTCTACCAATTCCTAGACCTGCGCCTAAAACTGCTAAACCAGCACCGATTGCTGCAATACTACCGAACATTCCTGTCATTATATTTGAATTAAAAGGTTACTAATTAATGATGCGCTTCTTCTACTGCAGCTCCAATAAACAATGCTGATAGCATCGCAAAAAGGAATCCTTGTAAAAACGCAACTAAAACTTCCAAAATCGAGATAAATAATGCCATCGGCACGGACAATCCTGCCCAAGCAATGTTTTTATTTACGAAGATGATGGAAATCAATGCTAAAACAATAATGTGTCCTGCGGTAATGTTCGCAAACAAACGAATCATTAAAGCAAAAGGCTTTGTGAAAATACCAATGATTTCAATCGGCATCATGAAGAATTTCATCGGAACTGGAACCCCTGGCATCCAAAAAATGTGACCCCAATAGTTTTTGTTTCCAGAGAATAATGTTACAAGCAAAGTACAAACTGCTAAAAATAAAGTCACTGTGATGTTCCCTGTTAAATTCGCTCCTCCTGGTAAGAATGGAATCAATCCCAACATGTTATTGAACCAAATAAAGAAGAAAATCGTTAATAAATAAGGAACGTATTTTTCGTATTTGTGCTCGTTAATGTTTGCTTTTGCAATGTCGTCACGTACCATAACGATAATCGGCTCAAAGAATTTCGCTAATCCTTTAGGAGCAACAGCGCCATTTTTACGGTAGAATTTCGCTACACTAAACATAATGATTAACACTAAGAACGAACCCATCAAAAGGGACATCACATTTTTTGTAATCGATAAATCTAATGGTTGAGCATTGTGAGGGTGTTCACCGTCGAAATGTAATTCACCTGCGGCATTTAATTTGTAAATTTCTTCGTGGTACATGGCATATCCGTCAGCTGGACCAACACCTTTTACATAATGTAAGCTTACCCCTTGTTCTTTACCTTCAACTTCAACTGGTTTACCATGGTAAAAATGACTTGAACTGAACATTTGTAAACCATTATCCATTAAAATAATCGGTAAATAGATGCTCGTACCACCATGTTCTGGACCAAAAAGATGCCATTCGTGCGCATCTTTAATATGATGCATGATCATCTCACTTACATTGAATTCTTTTTCTTCGTTTGCAAAGGAGAATCCTGAAATCCCCACAAAAGCAAGTAAAATGGCGACTTTCCGGATCAAAAATGAAAGTTTGCTGAATTGTTGCATTAGCGATTCTTTAAGCGAGTTGTAAAATTTTTTGCAAAGTTAGGTAAACTTTCTAAAGAAACAACTTAATTTTTGAACAAATCAGTGGCGAGTTTTCCTCAATTTCTTGTAAAACTGGATCCCAATCATTAATAGGATTGCTACTCCGAAGAATCCGAGTGTTCCGTAAATCCAATTCAATGAATTTTTCATGCTAACAAGGAACACAATGGCAACGAGTAAAAGTGTAGCCAATTCATTCCATAACCTCAGTTTGCCCGAGGTCCAAAGAATGGATCTTCGCTGACATTGTTTGATCATTTTTTGACAATAGAAGTGGTAGATGAGTAATACTCCAACAAACCCTAACTTCATGTGCATCCACGGTTGGGACAGATAATATTCCGGCTGATCAATGATCATGATGGTCCCAAAAACAACGGTTAAGATCATTGCTGGAGTAGTAATGATCCACCAAAGTCTCTTTTGCATGATTTCAAATTGCTCCTGAAGAATGCTCTTTTTAGGCTCTTCTTGTTCATTCGCCTCAACGAAATAGATGAATAAGCGTACTATATAAAATAGTCCGGCAAACCAACTAACCATAAAGATGATGTGTAATGCTTTGATGTATAACATATATGCAAAAGTAATGGAATCAGTCGGATTCGGGTATATTTGTATTTTCGATGTTGAATTTTTTGTTGTAAAAATCAGAATAAAGATGAAACAGGTTTTAGTAACTTTAGTTTTCTTTTTTACCTCTTTTCAATACTTTTCTCAGGAAAAGCTGTTGTCTTTGGATGGAACTTTTCAAGACAAGAATCTGGTTGTTTACAATCCGCCTCAAGCTGATGGATTTGGATTTTGTATAACGAAAGTTCTTGTAAATGGTGAGATCCTTCCTGCCGCTATTCAATCCGCACATTTTGAAATAAATTTCCAATTATTTCAGTTGAAAAAAGGAGAAAATGTATTCGTGGTACTGGAACATGCAGTAGGTTGCGAGCCTAGATTTATGAACCCGGAAATTCTGTTGCCAAAAAGTACATTTCGCTGCACCTCCATCAGCGCAGATAAAACAGGAACAATGAATTGGACGACCGCAGACGAAGCTGGATCGTTGGATTTCATCATTGAACAGTATCGTTGGAATCGCTGGGTAGAAGCAGGACAAGTGAAAGGTAAGGGAACAAAACAATCGAATACGTACCATTTTCAAATCACGCCACATTCCGGAAAAAATCAAATTCGTGTTTCTCAAATAGACAACTCAGGTCAAAAAAGAAGTTCACAGTCCGTTTTTTTTAATTCGGGTCTTTCTCCCTTGAAAATGTCCCCAGCGAAGGTTCGGGATAATTTGTATTTTAAGGCTGGAGGAAAAGAAGCGAAAACAAAGTTTGAAGTCTATGATGCTTATGGAAATTTATTGAAAGTTGGCTTTTCTACAATGGTAGATTGTCGGAATTTAGTCAGCGGGGTTTACTTTATCAACTTCGACAATCAAACAGAAAAATTTATAAAAATCGCCGAATAATGAAACGTATTGAACACCTCGGAATTGCTGTGAATAATTTGGAAGTAGCTATTCCAATGTATGAAGCTCTTTTAAATACTACTTGCTACAAAAGAGAAGTTGTTGCTTCGGAAGGTGTGATGACTGCCTTTTTTCAAATTGGCGAATCGAAAATAGAATTATTGGAAGCGACAAATGAGGATTCACCAATCGCCAAGTTCTTAAGTAAAAATGGACCTGGATTTCACCATGTCGCTTTTGAAGTGGAAAATATAGCATCAGAAATTGCTCGACTTCAAGCGGCTGGATTCCAGCTCATTCACGAAGTAGCTAAAGATGGAGCGGATAACAAGCAAATTGCTTTCCTTCATCCAAAGTCAACTGGATCATTATTGGTGGAAATTTGTCAGGAAAAAAGCGCGTAGAAATCTGCCTCTTCTTGATAATAAAAGGTCTGCAATCCTGCTTCTTTTGCTCCGGAGATGTGCTGTGGACTGTCATCAATAAACAGCACTTTACTCGGTAATACATGGAGTTGGTCACACACCCAAAGAAAAGTATCCGGATGGGGTTTTCGTTGCTTGATTTCATGTGAAAGAAAAACGTTTTCAAACAAGGACTCAAAAGGCACCTTACTCACTTTCGCCCATTCTCTTTTTACTTCAACCATATGTAATTCATTGGTGTTACTCAACAGAGCTATTCGCTGTTTTTTTGATAATTCCACCAATAAGTCCACCTTCTTTAAAGGAAAACTTAAAATCATGGCATTCCATGCGCGCACAACTTCATTTGGACTCGTTCCCTTTCGGGTTGTATCTAGCAGTTTGTTGATGAAATGTTGTGCAGAAATTTGTCCTATTTCAAACAAGTCAAAAAGTTGATTTTGTTGAAATTGGGTATACTTTTCTTGAAAGTCAAGCGTGCCTAATTGAATGAATTCTCTTTCAGTAGCTTGATAATCAATATCTATGAGCACTCCGCCTAGGTCAAATAAAATAAGTTCTACGTCTTTCATGTCACGAAGATACAGCCTAAAGGTGTTATTTGAATGTATTCTAAATAATCGAATATGACATTTCCATGACATTACAACATTAGTGTGCATGTACTTTTGCTCTCAAAGACAATCATTGTGTTGAAGGACCTACATATTATCGCATTTACGCATCGAAATTTAGACGTCAACAAAATTGGTTTATTGCACATTGAGAAAGAAGACCAATTAGCGCATTTAGATCGTTTAAAGCAGGCATTGAAACTCAATGAACTTCAGTTTCTCTCTACCTGTAATCGTGTCGAAATCACGTTTGTCAAACAGCACAAACTCGATGCCGATTATGTCCACCAAATTCTATCGTTGATTTATCCAAAATTAGTTCCGATTCAATTAGAAGAGTTTGTACACCGTGCGGAAATGTACTCCGGAAAAACAGCGGTAAAACATGCACTTTCTGTTGCCTCCTCCATTGATTCTATGATTGTTGGAGAACGAGAGATCATCACACAAGTTCGACTAGCATACGAACATTGCAGAGATTTAGGATTAACAGGTGATTTCATTCGCTTGTTGATGAAACAAGTCATTCAATGCGCCAAACAAGTCTACACGGAAACGTCGATTTCAACGAAACCAGTTTCAGTTGTTTCTTTGGCCTATCACCACATGAAACAAATGAACATTCCACTGGATGCTCGTATTCTCATCGTTGGGGCAGGAGTGACGAACACAACGATGTGTCGCTTTTTAAAGAAGCATGGTTTCCGAAATTTCCATGTGTTTAACCGAACACACGAACGCGCTGAGAAGTTAGCAAATGAAATCAAAGGATCCGCATACGCTCTTTCTGAATTGGGGAAATTTGACAAAGGATTTGATGTCATCATAACCTGTACCGCTGCGAAGCACCATGTATTGACGCCAGAATTATACGCCTTTTTATTACAAGATGAAGCGCATGAACGTGTGATCATCGATTTAGCGATTCCTCAGGATTTAGACGCTTCCATTTTAGACGCACATCCGATTAATTATTTATCCATCGAATATTTGCAAAAAATTTCTAACGAAAACTTGAAAGAGCGTTCGAAAGAAATTCTTCATGTGGAGAAAATCATCGCCGCTTCTATGGAAGCCTTTGAGAATTTGTTTAAGGAACGAAAAGTAGAAATTGCCATGAAGGATGTTCCGCAACAAGTGAAGGAAATTAAAAACATGGCATACGAGACGGTATTCCGTGAGGACTTAGACCAACTCGATCCACAAGCAAAAGAATTATTAGACAAAATCATCGGTTACATGGAGAAAAAATACATTTCTGGTCCGATGAAATTAGCCAAAGAAATTATCCTCAAAAATGCAAACTAATCCAAAAATCCGAATTGGCACACGTGGTAGTGACCTCGCTTTGTGGCAAGCTCATTTCGTGCGTCGTCAATTGGAAGAGATTGGATGCGAGGTCAGTATTCAAATCATTGTTACGCAAGGTGACCGTATTCAAGACCTCAGTTTCGATAAATTGGAAGGAAAAGGATTTTTCACTAAAGA
>CANHMH010000141.1 GCA_947461635.1 Flavobacteriales bacterium
GATCTTTGGTGTGGAAAATACAAGCGTACAATATTCAAAAAATGTTTTGAGTTCAACGTACCTTCAGGCGCCATTATTATTACAAATTAACACCAATAAAAACCCAAGTGAATCATGGACAATCGCTGCTGGAATCGTGGGTGGAATTAGAATAGGTGGCTTACACAAAACCAAATGGGAAGTCGAAGGAAATCAAAACAAAGACAAAACAAAAGATGATTTTAACTTTAATCCATTCTCCGCTTCTTTGATGGGACTCGTTGGTTACGGAAATTGGAATTTATACATGACCTATAATTTGACAGACGTCTTTAACGAAGGATCCGCTCTGTCATTGCGTGGTGTGAACGCTGGAATTTTACTCTCGTTTTAAAAAAGACCTCTTATCACCACCATACATAAAGCGACGGCGCAAAGATTTCTTTGCGCCGTTTCTTTTTGATCATTTTTCTGTTTTATTACTTAAGACAGATTCGCGGCATTCAGTGTTGATTTGTATATTTGCCACACTGTATATTAAAACTAAAAGAACGATGAGTTCATTTGACCATAAAACTACCTCTTGGGAAGCATTTCGATTGATGTGTACCGCAAAAACAATGGCGGAAAAATACGAGCAAAACAAAGAGCTTACCTCTAAGTATGTTCATGCAACTTCCCGCGGACACGAAGCCATTCAATTGGCTGTCGGATTGCAGTTAAAAGCACAAGATTGGGTTTCTCCATATTACCGCGATGATAGTATCCTACTCGGAATAGGGATGCTTCCTTACGAACTAATGCTTCAAGTTTTTGCAAAAAAAGACGATCCGTTTTCTGGAGGAAGAACCTATTATTCTCACCCATCTTTAAACAGGGAAGGATTCCCAAGAATTCCGCATCAATCTTCGGCTACCGGAATGCAAGCCATTCCTACTACCGGAATTGCCATGGGAATTCAATACAAAGAAAAAACAGGCATTGCTGAATGGGATTTAACCGATGCACCAGTTGTCGTTTGTTCCTTGGGAGATGCTTCATGTACGGAAGGGGAAGTTTCAGAAGCTTTTCAAATGGCCGCATTGAAACAATTTCCTATCGTTTATTTGGTTCAAGACAATGGTTGGGATATTTCAGCCAATGCGAAGGAAACACGCGCGCAAGATATTTCAGAATATGCGAAAGGATTTCATGGAATAGAAGTGCGTTCCATTGATGGCAGCGACTTTAAAACGAGTTTTGAAACGGTTCAAGAAGTGTTTGATACCGTTAGAAAAGAACGTCGTCCGTTTATCATTCATGCAAAAGTTCCCTTACTTGGACACCATACATCGGGAGTGCGTAAAGAATGGTACCGTGATGATTTGGAAGAGGCAGCGAAAAGCGACCCTTATCCAAAACTGAAACAAGCTGTGCAAGATCTAGGATACAGTTTGGCAGAAGTGATTAACATGGAATCTGCAGTTCGCAAAGAAATTGACGAAGCTTACGAAAAAGCATTGAACGCGGAAGATCCATCCATAGAGAGTGTGACTGATTTTATTTTCGCACCAACTCCTGTAACAGAAGAGGTTGGAGAGAGAGAACCAAGTGGAAAGAAAAAAACAGTCATGGTCGATTCAGCGCTTTTTGCGGTGCGTGAAATTATGTCGAAACATCCAGAAGCTTTGCTTTATGGTCAAGATGTCGGTGGACGCTTGGGCGGAGTTTTTCGCGAAGCAGCAACCTTGGCACAAACCTTTGGTGATGACCGAGTTTTTAACACTCCTATACAAGAGGCCTTTATCATTGGATCCACCGTTGGTATGTCCGCTGTTGGACTTAAACCATTTGTCGAGGTACAATTCGCCGATTACATTTGGCCAGGATTAAATCAATTGTTTACAGAAGTTTCTCGTTCATATTATTTATCCAACGGAAAATGGCCTGTTAGCGCTGTAATTCGCGTTCCAATCGGAGCATATGGCTCTGGTGGACCATACCATTCATCAAGTGTGGAATCTGTTCTGGCAAATATTCGCGGAATAAAAGTAGTTTATCCATCAACAGGAGCAGATTTAAAAGGACTGTTAAAAGCAGCATATTACGACCCGAATCCGGTGGTCATTTTGGAACACAAAGGCTTGTATTGGTCTAAGATCCCCGGGACAGAAGGAGCAATGTCCATTGAACCAAGCGAAGATTACATGATTCCAATTGGAAAAGCACGGATTGTTCAAACTGCATCAGATGAAAAACGTTTGTCTGGTGAGTCAATAGGTGTCATTACGTACGGTAGGGGAGTGTATTGGAGCATTGAAGCTGCGGCTTCCTTTGAAGGACAAGTTGAAATCTTAGATCTTCGAAGCATCAATCCGCTTGACATGGAGGCAATGGGTGAATTATGTGAGCGACATGGAAAAATCCTCCTCGTTACAGAAGAATCTATTGAATGCACTTTTACTCAGGGATTAGCCGGAAGATTGCAACGCTCTCATTTTACCTATTTGGATGCACCTATTGAAATCGTTGCCGCTGTTGATACACCAGCAATTCCGCTGAATGGTGCATTGGAAGCAGAACTTTTACCAAATGCAGCAAAAGTTGCAGAAGGAATGATAAAATTATTGAACTTTTAAAAAGTTAAAAATGGAATTTAAAGAAATCATTGGAGCAGTTGAAACATTTCATACTTCATTCGGAATTGAAAATCATTATGCCTTGAAATCGGACCTAACGGAAAAGGAAGTTCAGTTGCGTTTTGATTTAATGAAAGAAGAAAACGAGGAATACCTGGAAGCGGCCTTAAACGGCGATATGGTTGAAATTGCGGATGCACTAGGAGATCAATTGTACATTCTGTGTGGAACGATTTTGAGACATGGTTTACAAGATAAAATCGTAGAAGTTTTTGAAGAAATCCAACGATCCAATATGAGCAAGCTTGATGCAGATGGAAAACCAATTTACCGCGAAGACGGGAAGGTCTTAAAGTCTGACCGTTATTTCAAACCAAACATTGCGGCTATTTTAACTAAATAGAGTTTTACACGAATTTGTTTTCATTACTTTTTTCTAATGCCATATTTTGGAGAATGAAGGATGCTTAGATTTGTTATCTAAAGGTAAGTGAATGACAGATATCTCTATTTATTTCCAAGCTGTTTCAGATAATGGAAATTGGCAAGACCAAGAACTTGGCGCGTACGTAATAAAAAATCAGCTTGATTTCCCGGAATTAGACAAAAACAGTTGTGCGTTATTTTATGTGCCAGAATATAGAGGGAGTGACATTGACAACACGGTGAGTTCTTCTCACTTTCGCGAAGCATTTTACAAACTTCACAATGAACAAGATTGGAAAACGCCGATTTATGATTTAGGCGACATTCTGCCAGGAAATACGCTAGAGGATACTTATTTTGCCGTAGGTAAAGTCGTTGCAGAATTGGTGAAAAATAAAATCATTCCCATTGTCATCGGAGGGAGTCAAGACTTGACCGTTGCCATGTATAATGGATATGAAAGCCTAGAGCAGTTAGTAAATATCTGTTCGATTGATCATTCGCTAGATCTTGGCTCTCCAAATGAAGAAATCAGTGCAAACGGTTTTCTAAGTCAAATCCTTCTAAAACGTCCATGTTACCTTTTTAATCATTCAAATATCGGCTTACAAATACCGTATGCGAGTGCAAAGGAATTTGATTTATTTGAAAAACTCTATTTTGACATATGTCGACTTGGGGAATTTAATCAAGACTTTACCAAGGCGGAACCACACATTCGCAATGCAGACATCATTAATATCGACTATCAATCCATAAAAGCTTCTGAGACCATGAACCTCAATGGTATTCCAAACGGATTCTATGCAGAACAAATCTGTCAGATAGCACGATATGCCGGAATTTCGGACAAAGTAACGTCATTTGGGGTATTCAATTTCGAAAGCGTCAACGTCATGTCTGACAAGCTTCTTGCAGAGATCATCTGGTACTTTATCCAAGGCACAATGTCTAGAAAAGGCGACTTTCCTATTGGAAGCAAGTCGGAGTATACCCGATTCACTGTTTTTCTTGAAGAATCGGGGCGAGAAATCGTGTTTTTTAAAAGTAATAAATCTGCCCGTTGGTGGATGGAAGTACCCTATCCTCCTCAAAGTGGCACAAAATATGAAAGACACCACATGGTTCCTTGTAATAAATTGGATTATGATAATGCCATGAATAATGAAATGCCTGATTTGTGGTGGAAAACCTATCAAAAACTCGGTTAACTGCAAGATAAAATTCCACATTCATTTTATTTTTACATTTAAATTTCTTATTTTAGCACCTTAAAATATCATTTTCTTAACCGAGAATGGTAATTTATATTTGTTAAATAAACCATATGCTATTGAAAACCAAGCTATTAACTATCTTGTTAGTCGCAGTAATTGGATCTGTCCAAGCGCAACAAGATAAGCTCGTTACTCACTTTATTTATGATAAAATGAGTATAAATCCGGGTAAAACAGGTCTTGACTTGTACAATGGAATTTGTGCAACCTCAATTTATCGTAATCAATGGGATAAAGTGAATGGTGCTCCGAATTCGGCGATCTTAAATATTGAGTCGAATTTGTCTAGGTTTTTACCGGGTGGAATTGGGATTAATTTCTACCATGATGCGATTGGTTTCTCTCGTCAAAACAATTTACTACTCAATTACTCATATCCTATTCAAATTGGACGCGAAGGTGTTCTTGGGGTAGGTGTAGGTATTGGTATCATGAATTATGGCATGGACCCGAATTGGATTACACCAAATGGATTGCCAGCTTCTCAGGATCCAACTCTTCCGCCAAGTTTTGCGGCAACAGGGCTTGATGCGAATTTCGGATTGTACTTCCAATCAAAAAATTATTATGCAGGAATCTCCTCAACTCACCTTTCTGAATCTCAATTATCAAAGGCAGTTGGAACAACTATTCCAAGTTATCAAACTGCTCGTCATTACTATTTAATGGGTGGATATACGTTTAAGAAAATTGGAAACGGTGATATTGATGCACAAATGTTGGTGCGTACAGATTTAATTAAGTTTTCGGCAGATTTAAACGCGCGCTATCTCTTTGAACTTGATGGCAAGGGTGCTTATGGTGGACTTTCTTTTAGAACGTCTGATGCAATCGCGATCATGTTAGGATATTCCCCAATTAAAGAATTACAAGTAGGTTATTCTTATGACATCACTGTAAATAAATTAGCAAGTGTTTCTCGCGGATCACATGAGATGATGGTAAAATATTGTTATAA
>CANHMH010000142.1 GCA_947461635.1 Flavobacteriales bacterium
AACGATTCAATATTCGAACCAGCATATAAAAAAGTAGTCCCGGTAAAAACCGAGACTACACAAGATAGTTTAACAAGTTAACTTCTTTAAAACAAAAATACTTTTTTTTGTCAAATTACTTGCTTTTTAAAACAGTACCTTTTTTTATGCATAGAATTTAGATCTGGCAATGGATTTGATAGCGCTTACAAATTGAATGAAAAGAATAGAAATCTGTTTGATTACCGTTGGGTTTTTACGGATGAGTTAATACTCATTGCGTGTTTTAATCGTTTGATGTGGAATGTATAGGCCACACGATTAATAGAGCTTTAAATGCGCTAAAATTCAAAATAAAGACGTCGGTGTTTCATGCTGATGTACAGCTGAACTTGTTATCCGGATCGCTCCGAATTAATCTTCTAGTATGGTCAAATTAGCAAAGCGAAGTAACACGGTTTTGCTACCATGATGCGGAAAGAAAATCGTTGCTTTTTTATCAGCGCCAGTTCCTTCCATCTTGGTGACTTTTCCTTTTCCAAAACGATCGTGCTCCACATTATATCCAACCTTGATGTCTAATTCACCGAACTTATTAGTTGGGTTCGATTGAGAAACTTCCTTTAAGGAGCGCAAAGGTTGTCCTGAGTTACTTCCCATTGGTTTGTTGAGTCCACCTGAAAATGGACGTTCACTAAATCCACCACCCATCATGGAGCGACCTCCCGCGGGACGATTGCGTTGTTCAAACTGCAAGTAAGCAGCATCTATTTCATCGATAAAGCGACTCGGTTCGCACACGACTGGTTGCCCCCATGTGAAGCGAGAACTTGCATACGATAGTAAACAAGATTCCATTCCACGTGTTAATGCGACATAGAACAAGCGGCGTTCTTCCTCCAGTTCTGATCGAGAATTTAAAGCCATCAATGAAGGGAATAAATTCTCTTCGAGTCCAACAATGAATATATGGGGAAATTCTAATCCTTTGCTCGAGTGAATGGTCATCATCGAGACGTGGTTGCGTTCTTCACCTTTGTCCTCATCGGCATCGGTTAAAAGCGCTACTTCAATCATAAAGTCTGACAGTGATTTGAAATCGTCGTCATCTGATGACTTGGTAAATTCCTGAATTCCGGCTAAGAGTTCTTCGATGTTTTGAAGTCGTTCCACTTCCTCGGGACCCTTTTCTTTTTCACTCATTAATTCACGCATGATTCCAGAAGACTTTGCAATGCGATCCGCAAGATCAAAGGCATTCAGTTTGTTTAGCTCTGCGCTAAAACTTTGAATCATGGTAACGAACTCGTAAATTTTTGATTTCGTTCCTTGGTTGACATCCGTAGGATATGCATTGAAATCATTCATGACATCCCACATGGTCACATTATAGCGATTAGCAGAAATAATGATGTTCTCTAAACTCGTTTTTCCAATTCCTCGTTTCGGATAATTTATGATGCGTTTCATCGCTTCTTCGTCCTTCGGGTTCGCAGTTAAACGAAAGTAGGCTAGGAGGTCCTTGATCTCTTTTCGTTGGTAGAAAGATAATCCACCGTAAATGCGGTAAGGGACATTCAATTTACGTAAGGCCTCCTCAAATGCACGTGATTGTTTGTTCGTTCGGTATAAAATTGCGAAGTCGTTATAGGTCGAGCTTTGACTTTGTTTTAAGTCAAAAATGGCATTTGCAATTGTTCGTCCTTCTTCGTTGTCTGTCAAGGACCGAACAACTTTTATTTTCCCACCTTCTTGATTATCTGTCCAAACGTTTTTGAAGATTTGATCCTTATTCTTCTTTATAACACTATTGGCCGCTTCGACAATTGTCTTTGTACTTCGGTAATTTTGCTCCAATTTGTAAAGGGTGAAATCCGGATAGTCTTTACGGAAATTCAAGATGTTTTGAATGTTCGCTCCACGGAAGGAGTAAATACTTTGCGCATCATCACCAACGACACAAATGTTTTGATAGGCGGCTGCCAGTTTTTTGACTATTAAGTATTGTGCGTAGTTCGTATCTTGGTACTCATCCACCAAAATGTATTGAAACTTCTGTTGATAGTAATGAAGTACATCCGGGAAGTCTCGAAGCAAAACATTGGTGTAATACAATAGATCATCGAAGTCCATCGCGCCTGCTTTCTGACAACGGTTCGCATAGGATTGATAGATTCGTCCAATTTCTGGTCGACGTGTTTGTTTATCCTCTAATTGTATTTCTTCGTTTCCTTGGTAAGCTTCTGGCGATACTAAATTGTTCTTCGCAGCAGAAATTCGTCCAAAAACCTGATTGACTTTATACGTTTTATCATCTAAACTAAATTCTTTGATGATGTCTTTAATGAGACTCTTTGAATCTTGCGTATCGTAAATCGTAAAATTGTTCGGGAATCCGATGCGATCTGCATTGAAGCGAAGGAGTTTCGAGAAAACGGAGTGAAAGGTTCCCATCGAAATATTTTTTGCTTCACCACCGCCAACAATCTTTCCGATTCGTTCGGTCATTTCACGTGCTGCCTTGTTGGTAAATGTCAGTGCGAGAATATTGAACGGATCAATTCCTTGTTCCATCATGTAGGCAATTCGGTAGGTGAGGACCCTCGTTTTTCCGGATCCAGCACCAGCAATGACCATGGTTGCGCCATAGATGTGTTCAACTGCTACGCGTTGACTGTCGTTCAGTTCGTCAAGATAAGACATGTAAAATGATTTTCTTTTCAAAAGTAGATAATAGGTAGAACATGTGGTATCTGTTCTTCATCATTTTCACTTAAGTTTTAAACAGCACTTTGTTTTACAAATGAAATCAGCGGAAATGATGTAATTTTGCAGACCAATTACCTGAGATGAAAGTTTACCATAATCCATCCTGTTCAAAAAGTCGCTTGTGCGTGGAATTTCTATCACGAGAAAAGTATGATTTTGAAGTGATTAATCACATGAAGAATCCTTTGTCTAAATCCGAATTGCATGACTTGTTAGCCAAGTTGGATCTAAAACCATCTGAACTTATTCGTCGAAATGAAGTAATTTACAAGGAGGCAAAAAAAATGGGTGTGTTAACTGAAGATGAAATTCTTCAGTTAATGGTTGATCATCCGAAACTAATTGAACGACCAATCGTAGAACTGAACGGCAAAGCGGTTTTGGCTCGTCCAATTGAAGTACTTGAGCCATTTTTAACTAATGAATTGAATAGAATAACGCGCAAATGAGAACGAAATACATTGATTTAATCGAGCAAACATTTGATTTTCCTCAAAACGAGTTTAACCTGCGTGAAGACCGCTTATTTTTCCATGGGATTGACTTAATGCGATTGATAAATGAATACGGTACACCGTTGAAATTTAATTATTTACCACAGGTTTCTAATAATATTCAACGCGCTAAAGGTTGGTTTCGTGAAGCAATAATGAATCTTGGTTATACAGGTAAATACCATTATTCTTACTGTACAAAAAGCAATCATTTTTCGTTCGTTTTGGATGAAGTATTGAAAAATGATGTGCACATTGAGACTTCCTCTGCATTCGATATTGATATCGTTAGAAACTTAGTAGAAACTGGGAAATTAGAAAAGGGACGCTTTGTTATTTGTAATGGATACAAACCTGAATTATACCTTAATAACATTGCGACATTAATCGAAGAGGATTATTTACGTGTGATTCCAGTCGTGGACAACATCGATGAGTTAAAACGTTTAATTGCGATTACTACAAAGGAATTAAACATTGGTATTCGTATTGCGTCTGAAGAGGAACCAAAGTTTGAGTTCTATACTTCTCGTCTTGGAATTCGTTACCGCGAAATCGTTCCATTCTACAAAGCGATTTTAAAAGAAAATCCAAGAGTTCGTGTGAAAATGCTGCATTTCTTTATTAATACAGGAATCAACGATACCGCGTATTATTGGAATGAGTTAACGAAATGTTTACGTGTTTATTCTGACTTAAAGAAGCTTTGTCCTGAATTAGATTCATTGAATATTGGTGGTGGTTTCCCTATTAAGAAATCATTGGCTTTCGATTTTGATTATGCCTACATGGTACGTGAAATCCTGACACAGGTAAAGCGCGTATGTAACGATAATGAAATTCCAGAACCGAATATCTTTACTGAATTTGGATCATTTACAGTAGGAGAGAGCGGAGGTGCCATCTTTAGTGTTTTGCACCAAAAGCAACAAAATGACCGTGAAAAATGGAACATGATTGATTCTTCCTTCATGACAAACTTACCAGACACATGGGCGATTAATCAACGTTTCATCATGTTGCCAATTAATCGTTGGAATGAAGATTATGAACGTGTCCTTTTGGGTGGTTTGACTTGTGACAGTGATGACTACTACAATTCGGAGCAGCATTCGAATGCGATATACCTTCCTAAATTCGATAAAAACAACGTTTTATACATCGGATTCTTTAATACAGGAGCATACCAAGAAACGATTGGTGGTTTCGGTGGACTGAAGCATTGTTTGATTCCAGAGCCAAAACACATCTTGATTCGACGTGATGAAAATGGGTCTATTCAAACAGAAGTGTTCAGTGAAGAGCAAACAGCGCAAGATTATTTGAAAATTTTAGGTTATTAAAATTTACGAAAGCTTTTAAGCGCTATATTTGCGGACAATTGTGAAAGGGAATGAAAGCAGAGACAATCTTTTTATTAACGGGAAATAAATTTTCAAATGCGATTTCAGCATGGGCATCTGCACGCGCAGGTGAAGTTGTGCAGGTTTCGGATAAAATTCCAGATTTTTTCGATCGAACAGATAGCTTGTTGATTTTCAATCAAAATCAAGAGTTAACACAAGATATTCAAGACATTAAAAAGGCTTACGATAAACAACAAAAGCCTGTACACAAGATTGATATTAATGGAACACTCATGGTTGGTGTGGCTAATTTGGATTTGTGGGTAGAAACCAACAAATGTCGTCGCATCCTTGTTTTAGGAGCGGAAGAACTCGCAACAAACATTAATTTAGAAAGATATTCTAATAGCTAAACATTGTTTAGTCAAAATAGATTGAAAGTCCTGACGTTCTCGTTAGGACTTTTTTAATGCCTGTCTCGTCCTAGAAAAAGTTGACTATAAATTCAATTATATGTCAAATAAAAAGGAAAATGTCAAAAAGTCAAATCCCCCACAAATCTACAGTGAGGCATTTAAACGTCAGGTTGTAAAGGAATTAGAAAGCGGTTTAAACACAATTG